>NZ_VDMO01000016.1 GCF_006335125.1 Deinococcus radiopugnans ATCC 19172 | reverse complement strand
CGCAGGGACATCCACCGGGCATCGAAACCATCACGCTGCCACCGTATGCCCCCGAGTTGCAGCCGGCCGAACGGCTCTGGGACTTGACTGACGATACGGTGGCCAATCGCTGCTTTGACACCCTGCAGGACTTTACTGAGACCCTCGCTCAGCAGTGCGCCTGGTTGGAGACCCAACCCGATCTCCTTTCCCAGCACACCCTCTTCCATTGGTGGCCTTTGTTAAGGAATTAATCGGATTCCGTATTAGGTGCAAAAGAAAGAAGCCCCGGCAAACGCTGGGGCTTTCTCCTTTATGGTCTGAAACTCGCTCAGGGCCTCTCCACCCGTGCGTTTACTGACCGATCCAGTCGATCGTCTGCTTGGCGTCCCGCAGGTTCTTGACCTCTCCGGTGGAGGCCGTCAGCGTCAGGGCGGCGGCGGTGCTGGCGGTGGCGTTCAGCAGCAGCGTGACCGTGCCGTCCGCGCCCGTCATGGTCTCGTACTTGACGGTTTCGTCCGGGGCGATGGTGGCGGCGATGGCTGTCGCCGTTCCGTCTACCATGCTTGAAATCACGTAGACCGGGTTCTTGCCGGTGTTCTTGACCTCCCAGGTCACGGCCACGCCGGCCACCGGGTTGCCGTCCTTGTCGGTGGCGAGCACCGGAATCATGACCTCGCCCACGTCGTCGCTGGCCACGGTGGGCGTATTGCCCGTGCTGACCGGGGACGTGATCTCCACGTCCTGAATCTCCACCTTGGCGACCGGGCCAGCCTGCGCGGGCGTGGCCGGAGCGGTGACTGCAGGGGCGGTATCCGCCGGGGCGGCAGGCGCGGTCTGGGCCACGGCGCCCGGCGGCAGGGCCGGAATATCGGACACGGAGAGCTGGGCCGAGGCGGTCTGGAGCGCGGCGAGGGGCAGCAGCAGGGCGGCGGTCAGAAACAGGTGGCGCATGGGGTTCACTCCTTGAATGGGGGGGCTGCGGAAGTCAGGCGGGCAGGATGTACAGGCCGTTGCTGCGGAAATCCAGGTGGATGTCGCTGCCGTTGGGCAGAATGGTGGCCTCGGAGGGCGGGGCGATCAGCACGTCTCCGGCAGAGGTTTCGATGGTGTACTCGGTCATGGCCCCCAGGTACGCGCCGGAGGTGATGCGCCCGGCCAGCCCGGATTCGCTGAACGAGATGGATTCGGGCCGCACCAGCACGCGCACGTCCCCGGTGGGGGCGCCGGGCTGCGTGTAGGGCAAGAAGACGTTGCCGAAGCCGAGTCGCTGCCCGTCGTAGGTGCCTTGCAGCAGGTTCGCCTCACCGATAAAGTCCGCGACAAAGGCGTTGGCGGGGCGGCGGTACAGGTCTTCGGGGGTGCCGATCTGTTCGATCTTGCCCGCGCTCATGACCACCACCACGTCCGAGATCGCCAGCGCCTCGGCCTGATCGTGGGTCACGTACACCGCCGTGATCCCCAGTTGCTGCTGGATGGCCCGGATCTCGTTGCGCATCTGGCGGCGCAGCTTGGCGTCCAGATTGGACAGCGGCTCGTCGAACAGCAACACCTTGGGTTTCATCACCAGGGCGCGGGCCAGGGCCACACGCTGCTGCTGCCCGCCCGACAGTTGCGACGGCGCGCGGCCCCCGTAGCCGCCCAGCCCCACCAGTTTCAGGGCCTCCTCGGCGGCCTCGGCGGCGTCGGGGCGGCGGGCCACACGCAGCCCGTAGGCGACGTTTTCCAGCACGCTCAGGTGCGGGAACAGCGCGTAACTCTGGAACACCATCGTCACGTCGCGCTGCGCCGCCGAAAGCTGGGTCACGTCCTCATGGTCAATCGAGAGGCGGCCCTCGGTGATGGTTTCCAGCCCCGCGATCATCCGCAGGATGGTGGTCTTGCCGCAGCCCGACGGCCCCAGCAACGTGACCAGCGTGCCGGGTTCCACGTCCAGATTGGCGCTCTGGACGGCCACGGTTTTGCCGAAGCGCTTGGTGACGCCCTCCAGCCGCACCGGGGCGGCCTGGGAATTGGGAACGGCAGTCTGGGGGCGGGCTTGGGTAGCGGTCATGGGTTCCTCTCAAGAGTGGTGTTCATACGCTGATTCCTGTCTTTGGGCCGCCCATCCGGCCCACGGCCCAGGTCATTAAAGCGATGACGACGGCCAGCGTGAAGACCAGCAGGGCCGACAGCGCCGCCGCGTCGCCGAGTTGCCCGCGCTCCACCATGCTCAGCACCTCGCTGGTCACCACCTTGTGATCGGGGGAGATCAGGAAGATGATCTGCGAGATGGCGGTCATGGCCCGCACGAAGGCGAAGATCAGCGCCGAGATCAGCGCGGGGCGGATCAGCGGCATCACCACCCGCCACAGCGTGGTCAGGCTGCCCGCGCGCAGGGTGGTGCTGGCTTCTTCCAGCGCCGGGTCAATCTGGCGCAGGTTGGCGACGGCGGAACGGATGCCCACCGGCATGTTGCGGAAGATAAAGGCGACGATCAGGATCAGCATGGTGCCGGTCATGTACGCGAAGCCGCTGTTCAGCGCCAGGATGTACCCGATGCCGATCACGGTGCCGGGCACGGCGAAGGACAGCAGCGAGCCGAGTTCGATAAAGCCGCGCCCGAAGAACTTCTGCCGCGTGATCAGGTAGGCGATCACCACGCTGAGGATCAGCACCGGCACGCTGCTGAGGGCCGCGATCTTGAGGGTGTTGAAAAAGACGCCCAGCGAGCCCACCGACAGGTTGCGAATGTGTTCGAAGGTAAAGGTGTTGTCGAAGCCCCACAGCTTGACCAGCGCCCCGAAGAACATGCTGCCGTACACCGCGCCCACGAACAGCACCCAGATCATGAACACGAACAGCAGCACGCGCTCCAGCACGGGCGGCAGCGGCGTCACCATGCCCGCTGCGGGCTTGCCGGTAATCGTGGTGAAGCTGGTGCGGCCCAGCCACGCCTGCTGCGCCAGGAATGCCGAGACGCTCAGCGCCAGCAGCACCGTGCCGTACACCGACGCCTCGGCGGGGCTGAATTCCACCGCGAAGTACACCTCGGTGGACAGGAACGAACCGCCCATCACGAACGGGTTGCCGAAGTCGGCCAGACTTTCGATGATGGTCAGCAGGAAAGCGTTGGCGAGGCCGGGACGCACCAGCGGCCAGATCACGGTCTTCAGGACGTGCCAGCGGCTGGCGCCCAGGGTGACGGCGGCCTCCTCCAGCGTGCCGTTCAGGCTCTGCACCACGCCCACCAGCACCAGGTAGGCAATCGGGGTGTAGGCCAGCGTCTGCGCGATGCCCACGCCCAGCGGCCCCAGCAGCGCATCGGTGTCGAGGCCGAAGATGTCCTTGGTGATCAGGCCCTGCCGCCCCAGCAGAAAAATCAGGGCGAAGCCGATCACGAACGGCGGCGTGATGATCGGCAGCAGCGAGAAGACGCCCAGCAGTCGGCCTGCCGTGATGCGCCTGCGGGTCAGCCACCACGCCAGCCCGAGGCCCGCCAGCACGCCCACGGCCTTGAAGAGAAGGCCCAGCCCGGCGGTCTGCGGCGTGCTGGCCGCCAGCGAACCGATGGCGTAGCCGGCCAGCGCCAGCGGCAGGAACAGGTACGGCCCGAACGGCGCGCGGCTGCGCGTGCCCAGCAGCGCGAAGGCGAGGGCCAGCGCGGTGGCCGCCGTCGCCACGCTCACGGCCAGCAGCACGCTGTTGCGCAGCGCCCCAAAGCCGAAGTACAACGCGGCGAAAAGCCCCACCCCCAGCGCCGCCAGCACGGTATTCCGCACCGTGGCCCAGACCGAAACCCGCCGCCACAGTGACATGCCCAGCCCGGCCACCGCGCCCACGCCCGTGGCGATCAGCGCCAGCGTCGCCTCACTCCGCGCCGTGGTTTCGTTTTCCAGCACGAAGAAGGCCGGGGAACTCAGGACGCTGCGGAAGGCTTCTAATGAAAAGCCCGTCTCACCAAAGGCATTGCGCAGCACCCTGTACAGCGGGAACATCACGAACAGGATCAGGAACAGGCCCACCCACAGCGTGGAACTGGCGATAAAGCGGTCGGCCTTGATCACGCCCGTGTCCGAAAGCGCCATGCCGGTGACCGACAGCAGCGCCAGCGAGGTGATCAGCGCGCCCAGGTCTGCGGGCTGGTTCCGGAACACGATGAAAAAGGCCGTGACCAGGAAGCCGCCCAGCGCGGCGGCCAGCGTGGGCGGGGCGCGGGTGGCGCGGCCCAGAAAGCTCAGGGCCAGGGTGGCGACGAGGGCCACGAGCGGCACCCACAGCACGGGCAGGGTGCCCAGCAGCTCCAGGCCGCTGGGGCCGCCCGCCAGAAAGGCCCGGCCCTCACGCGTCCAGGGCAGGAAGGCGAAGGCCAGCAGGCCCAGCAGCGGCCACAGCAGCAGCGCCACCTGGACTCCGGCCCGGTTCCTCTCCGACACGGGAGGGGTTACCGCCGTGGTAATGGAAAGACCTCCTTCGTCCAGCGCGAGATGATGCGGGCGCGGGTGGCGCTGTCGCCCCATTTGCCGAAGTCGTAGTCGATCAGCTTGATCTTGTCCAGATTCGGCGAGGCGGCGGCCACCGGGGTCTTGGCGTTGGACTGAATCTGGAAGGATTCCACCGTCGCGGCCAGCTTCTGCGTTTCAGGCTTCAGCACGAAGTCGATGAACTGCTTGCCCGCCGCCGGGTTGGGGCCGTTCGTGACCAGGCTGACGCCGCCGATCTCGGTGCCGGTGCCGGCCTTGGGGGCCACGGCGCGCACCGGGAAGCCGCGCACGTTCTGCGCCACCGCGTCGTGCAGGAAGGTCACGCCCACCGCCACCTCGCCGCGCGCCGCCAGGAACGCCGCGCCGGAGCCGGGGCGGGTGTAGCCGTTGCGCGGCACGTTGTTGTGGATCTTCTTCAGCAGGTCAAAGGCCTTGTCCTCGCCGTAGATCTGGATCAGCGTGGTGATCATGGTGTAGGCGGTGCCGGAGGTGTTGGGGTTGGGCATGGCGACGAGGCCCTTGTACTTGGGATCGCCCAGATCGGGCCAGTCGGTGGGGGCGGGCAGGTTGCGCTTCTTGAGCACCGTGTCGTTGACCGCCATGCCCAGCGCTCCGGTGTACAGCGGGATGTAGGCGTCCTTGACCTGCTGGCGCAATTCGGGGTACAGCTCGTTCCAGGCCTTGGGCTTGTAGAACGTCAGCAGCTTTTCCTTGGTGCCGGCCTCGTGCACGTCCCCCGTGCCGCCGAACAGCACGTCGAAGCTGGGGTTGGCCTTCTCGGCGCGCAGGCGGGCCAGCGACTCGCCCGCCGACAGGCGCAGGAACTTGGCCTCGCCGCCGGTTTCCTTCTTGTAGGCGTTGGCCACCACCTGGCACCAGTCGGCCTGCGCGCCGCACACGAAGGTCAGGTTGCCCTGCGCGCCTGCGGTGGCCGCCGTGGCAAAAAGGGTCAGGGTGAGCAGTCGTTTCGTACGTCGCATGGATTCTCCTTTGGAAGAGAGGCTGGAACCGAGAAAGGGCGAAAGGCGCCGGGCCGCCGCCACACGGGGGCAGGGCAGGCCGGGACGACAGATTGTGGTTCAGCGCTGAGTGTGCAGAAGATGAGGGGCGAGTTCAAGCTTTGGTGCATTGAGTTCACGCGCGGCGGGAGTGACTGCTGGCCCCAGGCCCAGAGGCGGCCCCTACAATGCAGCGATCATGGGCAGGTGGGAACCCTCGGTCGTCAGGCACGTCATACGGCGCGTGCTGGCGGCGGTCTGTGTGGGTCTGGGAGGACTGGGTGGGCCGGGGATGACGGTGGGTGCGCCCCAGCCCACCCAACCTCGGGCCGCCGGAACGCCGCCCGTTCAGGTCGAGTTCTGGCATATCTTCCCCGACGCCCCGCGCCGCCAGTGGATGCTCGACCGCGCCGCCGAATTTGGCCGCCTGCATCCGGGCATTCAGGTCAGGCCCGTGGCGCACGCCAACTACCCGCAGACTTTTCAGGCGCTGGCGACGGCGGCGCGCACCGGCCAGGCCCCCGCGCTGGTGCAGATCTCGGAGGCGGGCACGCAACTGGCCGTCGACAGCATGCTGTTCCGGCCCCTGCCAGCGGCGGCGGGGCGGCAACTTCAGGACATGCTGCCCTCGGTGCTGAACTACTACCGGGTGGGCGGACAGCTGTACGGGCTGCCGTTCAACACCTCCTCGCCGGTGCTGTACGCCAATACCTCGCTGCTGAAAAAGGCCGGGATCACGGCGGCCCGCCTGCCCGACACCCTGGAAGCCCTGACGCAGACCTGCGCCGCCCTGAAACGCGGGGCGAAACAGGTCAAGTGCCTGACCTTTCCGGTGGACGCGTGGTATTTCGAGCAGTGGGCCGCGCAGCAGGGCGCGCTGTGGGTGAACGGCGGCAACGGACGCCAGGGCCGCGCCACCCAGACCTTTCTCACCGGTTCGGCGGTGGAACGTCCCCTGCGCTGGCTGGGCGAGCTGAAACGCTCGGGCGCCTACGTCAACACCGGCAAGCTGGAAGACAACGCGGGCGTCACCCAGCTGTTTCTGTCGGGTCAGGTGGCGTTCCTGATGACCTCCTCCTCGCGCATCGGGCAGGTGCTGGAGGGCAGCGCGGCGCGCGGGTTCACGGTACAGGTGGGGCCGATGCCGGTGCCGGCGGGCAGCCCACGGCAGGGCGTGGTGGTGGGCGGCAGCAGCCTGTGGATTCCGCGCGAGATCGCGCCCCGGACGGCGGCCGCCGCGCAGGCCTTCGCGCTGTACCTGACCAGCACGGCGAATCTGGCGTCCTGGCACCGGCTCAGCGGCTACGATCCGCTGCGGCAGAGCAGCGTGGACCGGCTGCGGGCGCAGGGCTGGTTCAGGGCGGGCGAGGCGCACACCGTGGCGGTCGAGCAGTTTCGCCGGACGCGCCCCACGGCCGCCACGGCGGGCGCGCTGTTCGGCAGTTTCTACGAGGTCAGGGCCGTGCTGCATGCCGCCATCGAACGGGTGCTGGACGGGGCGGACGCCGCCGAGGCGCTGCGGGCGGCCAAGGCACGGGCCGATCAGATCATCCGGGCCTACAATGCGCGGCTCTGACGCGGCCCTGTCACCTCCATCGCGCCCGTCCGACGCGGCGCGGCTGGCCCGCCTCTCGGTGCCCCCGGCGCGCTGGCGGCGCCTGCGGATGTGGCAGCGGTTCTTCCTCAGTCAGGTCACGGTGTTTACCCTGCTGATGCTGATTCTGGCGGCGGTGCAGTACGCCTCGCTCACCTCGCACACGCGCCAGGAGTTCGGAGACCGCGCGCTGATGCTCTCGCGCACCATTGCCGCGACGCCCACGGTCAAGACCTACTTCACCCGCCCGGACGTGCCGCTGCAGATCGACCCGCTGCTGCGGCAGATCCAGGCCGAGATCGGCGCGGATTTTCTGGTGGTGGGCGGACGGCTGGGCATGCGCTACGCCCACCCCTTTCCCCCGGCCCTGGCGCAGCGCATCAGCCAGGGGGGTGGGCTGGACGACGTGCTGGTGGGCGGCGATCCGGTGGAGGTGGGCGTGCAGCAGTTCCGCGACTTCATCTGGGGCAAGGCCGAGATCCGGGACGCGGAGGCGCGGGTGATCGGTCTGGTGTCCACCGGCTTTCTGCTGCCCACCGTGCAGGCCGGGATTGCGCGCGTGATGTGGGGCCTGCTGCCGTGGTACGGCTTTGGCCTGCTGTTCGCGCTGCTGAGCAGCCTGTACCTGAGCGGCCGGCTGCGCCGCGATCTGTTCGATCTGGAACCCGACCAGATTTCGGGACTGGTGTCCCAGCATCACGCGGTGCTGACGGCCCTGCAAGACGGCGTGCTGGTGCTGGACGGTCACCGTGTGCTGCTCGCCAATCCACGCGCCCTGACGTATCTGCAGGCCGGGCAGGTTTCGGAATTGCCGCCTCTGCCGCAGCTGTGGCCCGAACTGCATGCCCTGCTGGGCCGCGCGGGCGGGGAGTCCTTTCAGGATCGGCCCGGCGTGTGGCAACGGCAACCCATGTTGCTGACCTGTTATCCGCTGCCCGGCCCTCAGCGCCTGATCCTGTTCCGCGAGCGCGCCGAGGCGGTGCGGCTGGCCGAGGAACTGACCCAGACCCGCCAGTACGTCGAGCTGCTGCGCTCTCAGACCCACGAGTTCACCAACCGCCTGCACACCGTCGCGGGTCTGATGCAGATCGGCCGTCCCGAACTGGCCCTGCAGGTGATCCAGCGCGAGGCGGGGCAGGCGCAGCACGTCAGCGACAGCGTGGCGGGCATCGCGCCGCCCCGGCTGGCCGCCCTGCTGGCCGGCAAGATCGCCCGCGCGCGTGAACTGGGCACCGATCTACAGGTGGACGCCTCGTCGGCGCTGGCCGATCACTGGCCCGAACCCGTGATCGACGCCGTGCTGCTGGCGGCAGGCAACCTGATCGAAAACGCCTTCGACGCCGTGCAGGGCCAGCCCGAGCGCCGCATCACGGTCATGCTCGGCGAGGACGCCGAGGGGCTTCAGCTGGAGGTGCGGGACAGTGGCCCCGGCCTGAACCCGCAGCACCTCCAGCAGCCGGGCTTCTCCACCAAAGGGCCGGGGCGTGGTCAGGGGCTGTCGTTGATCCGGCAGCACCTGTTGGGCCTGGGCGGGCAGATGGAACACCTGCGAACCCCAGAAGAAACGGTCTTCATCATCAGCATTCCGGCGGGGGGCGGATGACCCGCTCCCCGCCTCTGCCTGCCCAGGCCCAGCCCACGCCCAGCCGTGTGATGATCGTCGAGGACGACGAACTGGTGCGCACCATCCACCGCACCCTGGTGGCCGACACGCCCGGTTTTCAGGTGGTCAGCGCCGTGGGCACGCTGGCCCAGGCCGAGCAGGATCTGGGTCAGCTGACGGTGGATCTGCTGATGGTGGACATCTACCTGCCGGACGGCAATGGTCTGGACTGGGTCAGCGGATTGCCCCGCACGCCCAGCAGCCCGGACGTGATCATGGTCACCGCCGCCAACGATCTGCCCACCGTCCAGACGGCGGTGCGCAGCGGCGTCCTGGATTTTCTGATCAAGCCGTTTGACCGGCAGCGGCTTCAGGCCGCTTTTCAGCGGCATCAGCAGCGCCGCGCCGTGAGCAGCGCTGGCCACCTGACCCAGTCTGGGGTCGACCGGCTGCTGCGCCACGATCCGGTCACCCATCTGCCCAAGGGCATTGACGCCGCCACCCTGACCAGGGTGCAGCGCCTGCTGGACCGCGGCCCGGAGGCCTGGAGCGCCGAGCTGGCAGGCAAGCACCTGGGGGTCAGCCGCATCACGGCGTGGCGCTACCTGGAATATCTGGTGGGGCTGTCCTTCGCCACGGTGGACGTGCAATACCAGACCACCGGCAGACCGCTGAAGCTCTATCGGCGCACCGACGCGTCCGTATAGCGCTCAGCCCTGAGCCCCACCAGATCCCGGCCAGAGTCGCCTGTTTTCCCGTAGCCTGTGCCCCATGCACGACACAGTGATCGTAGGCGCGGGGCTGGCCGGACTGACGGCGGCGCGGATCCTCGGCCGGGCCGGGCGGCGGGTGCGGGTGCTGGAGGCGTCGGCAGTGCTGGGCGGACGGGTGCGCTCGCGGGTGGTGGACGGCTTCACGCTGGACGCCGGGTATCAGGTGCTGTTTCCGGGTTACCCGGCGGTGAGGCGCAATCTCGATCTGGACGCCCTGGAGCTGGTGCCCATTCCGCCCTCGGCGGCGGTGCGGCGTGGCCGGCGCGAGGACGTGCTGGGCGATCCCCGGCGCGATCCGGCGGCGCTGCCCAGCACCCTGACCACGGGCGTGCTGAGCGTGGCCGACAAGCTGAGGGTGGGCCGACTGGCGCTGGAACTGCTGGCCCCACCGCCCCACACCCTGCTCATCGGCCCCGACGAGACCACCGAGAGTTACCTGCGCGGCCAGGGCTTCAGCGAGGCCGCGCTGAACAATTTCTTCCGGCCCTTCTTCGGAGGCATCTTCCTGCGGCGCGAGCTGGACACCTCCGCGCGGCTGTTCCGCTACTACTTCCGCATGCTCATCGACGGCGGCGCGGCGCTGCCCCGCGTGGGCATGGGCGCCATTCCACAGCAGCTGGCGGCGGGAGTGGACGTTCAGGTCAACGTGCGCGTGACGGCTCTGACGGCGCACGGCTCCCACGTCACCCTTCAGACCTCGAACGGTGAGTTGGACGCCCGCAGCGTGATCGTCGCCACCGATCCGAACGCGGCGGCGGGGCTGCTGGGCCAGGACGTCTCGCGCGGCAGTCTGGGCAGCACGTACCTGTCCTACGCCGCCGACAGGGCAATCGACGATCAGCCCCGCCTGCTGCTCAACGCCGAAACTGGACTGATCAACAACGCCCAGTGGCTCAGCAACGTGCTGCCGGGGCGGGTGCCGCCGGGTCAGCAGCTGCTGGTGGTCAGCGTGCTGGATCTGCCCCTGCTGGAAGACGCTGCGTTGGACGCCCGCGTGCGCGGCGAGCTGGCGCACTGGTACGGTGAGGCGGCAGTCTCCGGCCTGCGGACATTGGCCGTGGAGCGAATCCCACACGCCCAGTACCCGCAGCCGCCCGGTTACGTGGCGACATTGCCCGGCCACGCCACGGGGCTGCCCGGCGTCCTGCTGGCCTCGGAAGTCACCTCCATGAGTGGCATTCAGGGGGCCATGGAAAGCGGCGAGAAGGCGGCGGCCATCCTGCTGGACGATCTGGCCGCCCTGAGCCGCCCACGGGGGGCCTGAAATTGAGACCCTGATTTTCCTCCGTGGGCCGGTCAGGCCATCAGATTTTTAGAAGGGCCTGACCCCTGATTACAACAGCTTGTCCAGCGTGATCGGCGTCTCGCGCACCCGCTTGCCTGTCGCGTGGTAGATCGCGTTGGCGACGGCGGCGGCGGTGCCCACGATGCCGATCTCGCCCGCGCCACGCGCGCCCAGGGCGCTGACCCGGAAATCCGGGTGATCCAGCGCGATGGCCTGCACGCTGCCGATGTCGGCGTTGACCGGGATGTGATACTCGGCCAGATCGCTGTTGAGAATCAGGCCGGTTCGGTCATCGGTGTGGGTTTCCTCGTGCAGCGCCATGCCCACGCCCCAGACCATGCCCCCGGTCAGTTGCGACTCGGCGGTCTTGGCGTTGATCACCTGCCCGATGTCGAAGGCCCCCACCACCCGGCTGACGCGCGGGGTCATGAAGTCGGGATCAATGCGAACCTCCACGAACACCGCGCCCCAGGAGTGACGGGCGAAGCGCTCGGCCACCGCTGCCACGCTGCCGTCCTTGCCCGCCTTGAGCTGATCGAGTTGCTTCTGGCTGCCCTCGTGCGGGATGGTTTCGCGGTAGACCTCGTGCTGATCCTTGCCCAGGCGGCGCAGGATGGCGGTGTAGGTCTCGCCCTGATCGGTGTCGCCCAGGTACAGGCCACCGTCGCGCGGGTGAATCTCCTGGCCCGCCACGCCGAACAGCGGGGAGGCGGAATCGTGGGTGGCGGCTTCCGTCAATTCCTCACGCAGGCCCATCGCGGCGGCCAGCACGGCGCTGCCCACGCTGCTCGCGGTGCGGCTGCCGCCGGAATAGCCGTTCTTGGGCAACCGGGAGTCGCCCAGCTTGACCGTCACCTGCCCGATGTCCAGGCCCAGCGAGTCGGCGGCGATCCCGGCCAGAATGGAATACGTGCCGGTGCCGATGTCGTGGCTGCCCGCCTCGATTTCCACGTGGCCGTCGGCACACAGCCGGGCGCGGGCGGTGGCGGCGCTGGCGTAGACCGGGTAGGTGGCCGTCGCCATGCCCCAGCCGATCAGCGTGTTGCCATCGCGCATGGAGCCGATCTCGGGATTGCGCCCCTCCCAGCCAAACGCCTGCGCCGCGCGGTCATAGCACTCCAGCAGGTGCTTGCTGCTGTAGGGCTTGCCGCTCTCCGGGTCACTGTTCTCTGGGGCGTGGTTGCGGCGGCGGAACTCCACCGGATCGAGGCCCGCCCGCTCGGCCAGCTCGTCCATCAGGACTTCTAGGCCGAAGCTGCCGCTGGCCTCGCCGGGGGCACGCATCATGATGTTCGGCCCGGCGTGGGTGCGGATCAGCGTGTAGTTCAGCTCCATGTTGGGGTTGGCGTACAGCATCTTGGGAATGTTGCCCACCTGTTCGGGGAAGAGGTCCGATGGGCCGGTCTGCAACTGCGCGTCCAGCGTCATGGCCGTCAGTTGCGCGTCCCCGTCCAGCCCCACCGAATACGCCGAGGTGGTGGCGGCGCGGTAGCCCACGGCGGCGAACATCTGCGCGCGGCTCAGCACCAGCTTGACCGGGCGGCCCAGCTTGCGCGCGGCCAGCACGACGGGCGGCAGGTGCGGCCACGTCGTCGCCTTGTTCCCGAAGCCCCCGCCCACAAACGGGCTGATCACATGCACATTGTCCGGCTCCAGCCCCAGCATGGCGGCCAGGGTGTGCTGAGACGCCTGCATCCACTGCGTCGGCTCGTAGACCGTGACACGCTCGTCGCCGTCCCAGGCGGCGATCACGGCGTGCATTTCCATTGGGTTGTGGTGGTGAACCGGGGTGTCGTAGGTGGCTGAAAAGGTGCTGGCCGCCTCTTTAAGCCCCTCTTTGACATTCCCGCGCGAATGGCCCAGCGGCGGCATCGGCAGCTTGTCCAGCAGCGGCAGCCCATTCATTCCCTGTTCCAGCGTGGCGCGGAAGTCGTGGGCGTCGTACTCGATCTCCAGCAGTTGCGCGGCGTGCTGGGCGGCCTCCAGCGACTCGGCCACCACCAGGGCCACCGGCTGCCCCCGGAACTCGATCTTGGGCGACTGGAGCGGCAGTACAGAGGTTCCGGCGGGGCCGCGCGGGTACGCCTTGACCGGCCCCAGCTTCATGCCCTCCGACTCGTGCGTCAGGATGTCCAGCACCCCCGGCACGGCGCGGGCGGCCTTCTGGTCAATCTTCTTGATGCTGCCGTGGGGAATCGTGGCGCTGACCAGGACGGCGTGCGCCAGTCGCGGCAGATCGAACTCGGCGGTGTACGTCGCCGCGCCGCGCACCTTGTCGGGGCCGTCCACGCGGCTGACCCGCTGGCCCACGTAGTGCTGGGGCTGGCCTTTCTGAACGGTCATGCTTGCTCCCCCTGAATGGAATTTCCAGCCTCATCCACCAGTCCTGCCGCCTGCATCAGCGCCCGGACAATCACGCGGGCGGTCAGCGGCACCTTGAAGGCGTTCTGTGGGAGTGGATGCGCGTGCTGAAGCGCGGCGCGGGCGGCGGTCTCGAAGGTCTCGCGGGTGGCGGGCTGGCCGATTAATGTGGCCTCAGCTTCCGGCGAGCGCCAGGGCTTGGTGCCGACTCCGCCCAGCGCGACGCGGGCCGCCTTCACCTTTCCGTCCTGCACGTCCAGCACGGCGGCGCAACTGCTCAGCGCAAACTCGTAGCTCTCGCGATCCCGCACTTTCAGGTACACGCCATTCTCAGCGATGGGGGCGGGCAGCGTCAGCGCCACGATCAACTCCCCCTCTTTCAAATCGTGTTCAATGTTGGGGGTATCGCCGGGCAGCAGGTTGAACTCTTCCAGCTTGACGGTGCGTTCCCCGTCCGGGCCGCACAGGGTCAAGGCCGCCCCGTAGGCCACCAATGCCACCGAAGCGTCCGAGGCGTGGGTGGCAATGCAACCCTCCGAGCCGCCCAGGATCGCCATCTTGCGGTGAAAGCCCTCGCGGGCGCCGCAGCCGCTGCCGGGTTCGCGCTTGTTGCATTCCTTGAAGGCCAGATCGCGGAAGTACGGGCAACGGGTGCGCTGCATGACGTTGCCGCCCATGCTCGCCATGTTGCGAATCTGCTGGGATGCGCCCGCCAATAACGCAGCCCGCAATGCCGGGTAGCGCGTGGCGATCAGCGGGTGTTCGGCAGTCTGCGACATGGAGGTCAGCGCGCCGATCCGCACGCCGTCTCCATCCTCCACGATCTGCGACAGCTCGCCATTTTCGCGCAAAGGCGTGATGTCGGTCAGGTGGGCGGGGCGCTCCACGTCCAGCTTCATCAGGTCAAGCAGGGTGGTGCCGCCCGCCAGGAACTTGCCCGGCTGGCCCACCGCGCCGTCTACGCTCTGCGCTCTGGCGTACTCAAAGGGCCTCATCGCCGCTCTCCGGCCACGCTCTTCACGGCCTCAAAAATCTGCGGGTAGGCGGCGCAGCGGCACAGGTTGCCGCTCATGAAATCGCGCAGCTCGGCGTCGTTCTCGGCGTGGCCGCACTCCACGCAGGCCACCGCGCTGAGAATCTGGCCGGGCGTGCAGTAGCCGCACTGGAAGGCGTCGTGTTCCAGAAACGCCGCCTGCATCGGGTGCAGTTCGCCGTCCGGGGCGCTCAGGCCCTCGATGGTGCCGATCTCGTGGTGCTGGGCGCTCAGGGCCAGGGTCAGGCAGCTCAGGTGGGGTTCGCCGTCCATCAGCACGGTGCAGGCCCCGCACTGGCCGTGGTCACAGCCCTTCTTGGTGCCGGTCAGGTGCAGCCGCTCGCGCAGCACGTCCAGCAGGGTGGCCTGCACGGGAATGTCCAGAGCGTGCGCCTGCCCGTTGACCGTGAGGGTCAGGGGAACGCTGTTGAGTGTGGTCATGGCACGCAGGCTACGGCGGCGCGGCGTGAGGCGGTGCGGGCCCGGGTTCACGGGGTCTTGAGGTGGGAGAATGATGGGGCAAACCGTCTGTGGGTCAAACCGTCTAAAGGTCAAACGGTCTAACCGCCAGAGAAGCTGTCTGCCTTTGCGGTTAGACCGTTTGACGGTTCGACGGTTGGACTGCTCCCCTCACCCCTCCGAGTCCTGAATCCCAAACTCGTCCTTCAGCGCGGCCAGCGCGGCGTGGTAGCCCGCCATACCATGGATCCCGCCGCCGGGGGGCGTGCTGCTGGAACACAGGTAGACGCCCCTGACGGGCGTGCGGTACGGCGTGGCGCTCAGCACCGGACGGGCCAGCAGGCCCCACAGATCGCCCTTGCCCCCGTTCACGTCGCCGCCGCCGAAGACCGGGCTGTAGGCCTGGAGCATCGGCGCGGTGGTGCGGTGACGGGCCAGCACCAGCTCACGGAAGCCCGGCGCGTACCGCTCGATCTGGGCTTCCATGCGCTCCCCAATGTCCGCGTCGCTGCCGTTCGGGACGTGCGAGTAGGCCCAGAAGGTGTGCCCTCCGGCGGGGGCACGGGTGGAGTCGAAGAGGGTGTGCTGTGCGGCTAGGACGTAAGGCCGCGCCGCGACGTGGGTGGCGGCGGCGGCCTCCGAACGCGCCACCTCGTCCAGCGTGCCGCCCAGATGGACGGTGGCGGCGCGGGCCACACGCGGGTCAGTCCACGGCACCGTGCCGCTCAGGGCGTAGTCCAGTTTCTGAATGCCGGGGCCGTAGCGGTAGCGTTCCAGCGCGGCGCGGTAGGCGGTGGGGGCGCGGTCACCGAGAAGATTCAGCAACACGGCGGGGCTGCTGTCCACCAGCGTCACGCGGGCGGGGGGCAGGTCGGCGGCGCAGCGGACCTGCACGCCCGTGATTACTTCGCCCCCCAGGTATTCCAGATATGCCTGCATGGCGTCGGGAATGGCCTGCGCCCCGCCGCGCGGAAACGGCCAGCCCACCGCGTGGGCCAGCAGCGCCAGCACCAGCGTCATGGCCGAGGTGCCGGGAGCCGAGAAGGGCAGTACCGTGTGCGCGGCCAGCCCACCCCACAGCGCGCGGGCCTGCGGCGTGCGGAATAGCAGTTGGCCCAGCAGTTCGGCAGGCGGCAGGCCACGAATCCCGAACCGCGCCAGCGTGAAGAAGTGCGACGGCACGCGCGGCAGCGGGCGCAGGATGTCGTGCAACAGGCCCTCCCAATCGCTAAGCAGGGGGCGCATCAACCGAGTCCAGGCGGGGCCGTCCGCCCCCAGCGCGTCGGCGGTGGCGTCCAGGCTGCGCTCCAGCGTGACCGAGCCGTGTCCCAGCGGATGCGCCACCGGGGCGTCAGGCTGCACCCAGTCCAGGCCGAAGGCGTGCAGCGGCCACTTGCGGAAGGCGGGGCTGGCGGCGGCCAGCGGGTGAATGGCGCTGCCGTAGTCGTGGACGAAACCGGGCCGCGTCAGGGGCAAGCTGCGCATGCCGCCCCCCGCCGTCTCGTGCGCTTCCAGCACCTGCACCCGCAGTCCGGCGCGGGCCAGGGTCAGGGCAGCCGAGAGGCCATTGGGGCCAGCGCCGACGATCACCGCGTCCAGGGTCATGCCTGCATGGTAGTGCGCGTGTCAGGGCTGGCCGGATGTCCACCTCAACCGGACACCGGGCCGGGCCGCCTCTGTCCCCACGCCGGGGACGTCACCTGGCCCTGACAGCCAGCGTGCGGGGCGGGTATGCTTCGGGCGATTTGCGCCGCCCACTGTCGCCCAGCCCTCAATCCCTGGAGGATGCCCCCTTGTCTGTTCCCTCACGCCCGTCCGCTGCCCTGCTGGAAAGTCGCCGCTCGCCCCTGATGGTCTTTTCCGGCCAGAGCAACCGCCCGCTGGCGCAGGCCATCTGCGACAATCTGGGGGTGCCGCTGGGCCACAGCACCACCGAGAAATTCACCAACGACAACCTGATCGTGCACTACGAGCAGTCGCTGCGCGAGGCCGACGTGTTCATCGTGCAGACCTTCAGCAACCCGGTCAGCGACTCGATCATGGAACTGATGCTGATGATCGACGCGGCCAAAAGTGCGTCTGCGGGGCGCGTTACCGCCGTGATTCCGTACTACAGCTACGCCCGCAGCGACAAGAAGGACAGCCCGCGCATCTCCATCGCAGGGCGGCTGGTGGCCGATCTGATCCAGGCGGCGGGGGCCGACCGGGTGCTGACCATGACCCTGCACAGTCCACAGGTGCACGGCTTTTTCAAGGTGCCGGTCGATCACCTGTCGGCGGATCTGGTGCTGTCCGAGCATTTCCGGGGCTGCGTGGACAATGCCCACGAGGGCGTGGTGCTGGCCCCCGACGCGGGCAGCATCAAGCGGGCCAGCCGCATCTCGCGCCTGCTGGACTGCGGGCTGGCGATGATCGACAAGGAGCGCGTCTCCGATACGGAGGTGGTGCCGCGCTCCCTGATCGGTGAGGTGGACGGCAAGACCGTGTTCATCATCGACGACGAGATCAGCACCGCCGGCAGCCTGGTGGAGACGGTGAACATCGCCCGCAGCATGGGCGCCAAGGACGTGTACGTGGCCGTCACCCACGGGGTCTACAGCGGCCCGGCCATCCAGCGCATCGCGGGGCTGGACGTGACCCAGGTCGCCAGCTGCAACACGGTGTACGTTTCCCCGGAGAAGATCGAGGCGGCGGGCGGCAAACTGGCCGTGCTGGACGTGGCCCCGCTGTTCGCCAGCGCCATTGCCAACATCCACACCGGCGCGAGCGTCAGCACGCTGTTCAGCTGAAGGAAAGGGCGCAGGAAACGGATTCCGGCTGTTATGGCTGGAATCCATTTCTTTGCGGGATTCATCCGGCCCGGCGCGGAATGCTGGCCGCCACCCGCGCACAGAACTCCGGGACATTCCGGGGTGTCACGGCAATGACCAGATTGTCCTTCAACGTGATGGCAACGATGTTTATGGGCCGGGTCTGGGACGACGCGCCCTTGAGGTTGAGGGCAGACACGACGCTGAGCCTGAACGCCACCGTCTCGACAGCGCGAATTCTCCAGGAGGCGATTTTTCTCAGTTCCAGTCCAAGCCACACAATCACAAGCTCGTCCCGAAAATCGTAGGTGTAGAAGTCGGGCTGGAAGTTGAAGATCGCCACGCCGGAAACGAGGACAGCCAGCACGGTCAGGAAATAGAAGAGGTCAAACATGGGAGGTGTCAAGGTGAACGCCGGGACTTCTCTTGTTCGAAATCCTCTGACCAACGAAAACCGCCCACCCCAGAGGGCAGGCGGCTCAGGCGCAAGCGTGGGGTTTACTCGCCCTGGGTTTCGGGGGCGGCTTCGACCGGTGCGGCGGCAGCTTCGGCAGCCTGCGCGGCGGCGGCCTGCTTGCTGGCCTTGGCGGCCTTGCTGGCCTCGGCATCCTTCATCACGCGGCTGCGGTCGCTCTTGATGCGGGCGGCCTTGCCACGCAGGTCGCGCAGGTAGTACAGCTTGGCGCGGCGCACCTTGCCGCGCTCCAGCACGCTGACCTTGGCCAGCAGCGGGCTGCTGAAGGGGAACACGCGCTCCACGCCCTCGCCGAAGGAGATCTTGCGGACGGTGAAGCTGCGGCGGCTGCCCGCGCCGTTCAGGGCGATGACCACGCCTTCAAAGGCCTGGTTGCGGGTGCGGTTGCCTTCAACCACCTTGGTTTCCACGCGGACGGTGTCGCCTGGGCGGAACTCGGGGTGGTTGGTGTTGATGTGTGGCTGCTCGACGGCACGCAGAATCGCGCCACGGTTCACTTTGATGTTGCTCATTGCAGGCTCCTTCGGTCAGCGGACCACCCCACATTCCAGCGTTCTTGGCCCGCACGGGGCGGGCACTGGCAGAGGCGTTCTTTCACCAGATACGGACCTCGGCTGCACGCTGGCGGCCGGGCCGAACCTTGGGAGTATACGGGAGCAGCGGCGTGAACGGCAAGCGGTGCGTGCATTACCTTCGCGCCCGCCGCTATACGCGAAACTGACTCATGTGAGCCACATGACCTTTTCTCTGTCCCGGGGCCGCCGTCGCCCCGCCCTGCCGGGCCAACCGTGAATTCGGGCCAGGAAAAACGTGATGGTCTGCTGGCCAGTGCCCAGCAGGCCGCGCATTTTCAGCGCCGCCGGGTGCTGGAGGTGCGTGCCCGTGAGCATGTGGGCGCGGCGGGATGGGCGCAGAGCAGCATGCTCGAAGACATCATCCGCACCGGGCAGCAGGGGCTGGCGGCCACCGACGCCCTGCGGCAGGTCATCTCCCTGACCAGCGAGCAGATTCGTGCCCTGCCGCTGGGGGCCAGCCCGGACGAGCGCGACGATCAGGCCCAGGCGCTGATGAACATCGTGGAAAACGGCGAGCAGCAGGTCACGGCGGCGCAGGCGCTGAATGCCCTGATTGGTCTGGCGCTTGAGGACGTGGCCCGCACCCCGCTCAATGACCTGAACGTGTCGCGCCTGCACGCCATCCACGAGCGGGTGGCGCAGCAACTCGAGGCCCTGGACACCATTATCGGGACCGCCCAGGCGCAGGCCCAGACGCTGACACAGGCCGCGCAACTCGAAGAGGTGCTGGCCGAGCACCAGCGGCGCCTGAGCGAACTGCGGCGCCTGAGTGCCGAGGAGGAGATTCAGGCCCTGACGGCGGCAGGCGAGCAGATCGTGGAGCGCATCAGCGCCCTGGACGACGCCGGGGAGCGTCAGGTGGACGCGCTGACCCAGATCGGCAAGGCGGTGGCCGACCATATGAGCGACACGGGCGCGTCCGGCGAGCAACAGGCCGAGGCGTTGGAAGGACTGGCCCACGAGATGACCGACCGCGCCGGGGAACTGCGCGACGACGGGTCAGCCGATGAGGCGCCGCCGCAGACCTGAGCTACAGCGTGATCCAGTAGCGCCGCAGCGGCTTTGGATGGTAGTCCAGCACGAATTCTCCCTCTAGCACGCCGCCGCCCCCCTCGATGACCCCGCGTGAGCCGAGGTTGTCGGTGTCACAGCTGATCAGCACCCGGTCCAGGCCCAGTTCGCGCGCCCGCCCCAGCGTCAGGCGCAGGATGGTCTTGCCGTGGCCCTGCCGCCGCGCCGAGGGCCGCACCTCGTAGCCGATGTGGCCGCCGAACTCGCGCAGGCTGGCGTTGAGGGTGTGGCGCAGGCTGGCGCGGCCCAGGTACGTCTCGCCCTCCACCAGCCACAGGGATTCGGAATGCACGAACCCGTCGGGCAGGTCATGGCCCGGCTCGTAGCGGCGCAACTCGGCCAGGACACGGTCAAAGTCGGCTTCCATCCCGGCCACGTCCCACTTCAGGGTGTCGCCCAGCCCGCTGCCGGACGCCTGCACCTCGCGCACGGCCTCGATGAAACTTTGTTTGTAGCGGCTGGAGGGGGAAACAAGTTCGGGCATGGCCTGAATGCTACGTCCAGACCCACCGGACAGTCCAGAGGCTGCCCCAACCAGCCTGAGGGCGCAGATTCACCACGGGGCGTGGTCAATGGGGGGCGCAATTCGGCGCAGGACACGGTGAATGTCGGCGGGCCGGGCGTACAATCCATGCCATGAAGGCCGCCGCATTCGACACCGTAGACCTGGGCCGCGTGCCGTACCGCGACGCCTGGGCCTTGCAGAAGGAACACCACGCGCGGGTGGCGGCAGGGGGCAGGCCCACGCTGCTGCTCCTGGAACACCCGCCCGTGCTCACGCTGGGCCGCAAGGCCCGCGAGGGGGGCAACATCATCGTGACGCGCGAGTACCTTGCCAGCCAGGGCATCGAGGTGCTGGAAGTCGAGCGCGGCGGCGACGTGACGTACCACGGCCCCGGCCAACTGGTGGCCTACGCCATTTTTCCGGTGGGCCGGCGGGTGCAGGATTTCCTGCGGCTGCTGGAGGGGGCCACCATCGCGGCGCTGAACACCCTGGGCCTGCCCGACGCCCGCCCCAACCCCGGTTACGCAGGCGTGTACGTCGATCCGCGCGAGGTCAACGGCCTGATCTATGATCAGAAGATCGCCTCCTTCGGGGTGGCGGTGCAGAAGAACGTGGCGCTGCACGGGCTGGCGCTGAACGTCGAGACCAACCTCCAGCACTTTGAATTGATCGTGCCGTGCGGGTTGACGGGCACCCAGATGACCAGCGTGGCACGTGAATACGAGCGGCGCGGGCTGGGCCACAGCCCGGACATGGACGCGGCCCGCAAAGCCCTGGCCGACGCCTTTATCACCACCTTTGAAGCCTACGACTGGACGCTGCCGGAACTTGCCGGGGCGGGGAGCTGATTCATGACCCAGACTGACCCAACGACTGAAAAGCAGGCCAAGTTCATCAAGAACGGCATCTACCGCAAGGACAGCGTGCCGGTGCGAGAGAAGAAGCCCGAGTGGCTCAAGGTGACCATCCCCACCGGACAGGTGTTCGGCGAGGTTCGCAAGATCGTCAAGGAACACCGCCTGCACACGGTCTGCGAGGAAGCGATGTGCCCCAACATCGGGGAGTGCTGGTCACGCGGTACGGCCACCTTCATGCTGATGGGGCATATCTGCACGCGCGGCTGCCGCTTCTGCGCCGTGGACACCGGCAACCCGATGGGCAAGCTCGATCTGGACGAGCCGCAGGGCGTGGCCGAGAGCGTGGCGTTGATGGGCCTGAAGTACGTCGTGTTGACCTCGGTCGACCGCGACGACTTGCCGGACGGCGGCGCGTACCACTTCGCCAAGACGGTGGCGGCGATTAAAAAGCTGAACCCCGAAACCCGCGTGGAGGCGCTGACCCCCGACTTCAGCGGCAACACCCACTGCGTGGATCTGGTGCTGGACAGCGGTGTGGACACCTACGCCCAGAACATCGAAACGGTGCGCCGCCTGACCCACCCGGTGCGTGACATCCGCGCCGACTATGACCAGACCCTCGCTGTGCTGGCCCACGCCAAGCGCGCCCGCCCGGACGTGATCACCAAAACGTCCATCATGCTGGGGCTGGGCGAGACGCGCGAGGAGATTACCCAGACCATGCTCGACTGCCGCGCGGCGGGGGTGGACGTGCTGACCTTCGGGCAGTACCTGCGCCCCACCATGCACCACCTGCCTGTGGAGCGCTACGTGTCGCCCGCCGAATTCAACGAAATTCGCGAGGAAGGCATGCAACTGGGCTTCCTGGAAATCGTGTCGGGGCCGCTGGTTCGCTCGTCGTACAAGGCCGAGCAGATCGTGATGGACCACCCGCGCGGGCTGCCCGAGCACCTGGGCCACATTGCGGACGGGGATCAGCTCAGCCTGATCTGAGCAGGACAGGACAAAGGGGCCGGGGCGTGACGCCTGCGGCCCCTGCTTCTATCAGGATTTGCCGTCTTGCCCGGTCTTGCGTCACGCTAGAGTCGGACGATGATCCAGCAGCTTCAGCGTGGGCAGCGGCTCACCCTTGATGGACTGACCGCCCACCCGCACTTTGTGCTGCGGGCGCATCTGCCCGGCGTGGAAACGGCGGATCTCAGCGTGTTCGGCCTGAACGAGGCCCGGCAACTCTCGGATGACCGGTATTTCATCTTCTACAACCAGACGGCCAGTCCCGAACGGGCCATTGCCCTCGTTGCCGCTGACCAGTCGTTCCACATTGATCTGGCGCGGCTGCCGCTGGGGATTCACCGCCTGATCTTTGTCGCCACCACCGACGAGCAGCCCTTTTCTGCCCTGCGGCGCGGGACGGCCAGCCTGATGACCGAGGGCGGCGACAGCGTGCATTTCACGGTGGAGGGCGAGCTGTTCCAGGCCGAGCGGGCGCTGATTCTGCTCGAGCTTTACCGCTATCAGGGCCAGTGGCGGGTCATGGGCGTGGGGCAGGGATTTTCAGGCGGGTTACAGGCATTGCTCGAATCGGTGGGAGGCGAGGCGGCTGGTCAGGAGGAATCCCCCGCTGCGCCGTCCAGCAGTGCCCGCCCCACAGATCCGCAGGTGCAGGATGCCCCCGCCTCGCCCGCACCCTCCACCTGGGCCCCCCTGCAATCGGCCCCGCCACGTTCCGTCACCGACGCGCGGGCCTGCCGGCACTGCGGCAAGCGCAGCAGCATCTTCAGCCCTGTCAAACTGAACCACGAGGGGCTGTGCCGCGACTGTGCCCACGGGGCGCAGCAAGGGCTGGGCCGCTTCCGAACCCGCTTTCTGGCGGCCTGCGCGGACGGCATCATGGAGGACCACGAGTGGCAAGACCTGCAACAGACCATCTTCCGTGAAGGGCTGGATGCGAAGGCCGCCCTGGACTTCGTGCGCACCGATGCGCTGCGCCTGATGGAACGCACCCTGACGCTCGCGTATTCGGACGGCATCATCACGGCCCAGGAGGAGAGCGATTTTGCGGCCCTGGCCCAGCTACTGCGCATTCCAGCGGGCCTGCTGGCTCCCCTGCAGACCGAGCTGCAGGATCTGCGTGCCGCCACCCGCATTCGCGAGGGGCATCTCCCGACCGTTCAGACGACGGTGCTGCTGGATGCGGGCGAGGTCGCCCATCTGGAGGTGCCGGCCACCTTCCGGCATGTGACGGCCACCCGCAGCCGGGACATCGTGGGGCGGGTGGTGGTGACCAACCGTCAGCTCTATTTCATCGGCACGGCGGGCGAGGGCGGCTGGAACGTGCAGTACAGCAAGATTTTACGCATCGAGGAACGGCCAGACGGCGTGAACCTTGAACTGTCGGTCAAGAAGGGCAGCGGCAGCTACCACCACGTCTCCAGGCCGCTGCTCCTGAGCGCCACCCTGGACGCCCTGGTGCGGCTGCACAAGCGCCTCCTGCTGATGCCCCAGACCGAACGCGCCAGCCGCAGCATTCCGCAGCACGTCAAGATTGCCGTCTTCCACCGGGATCAGGGCAAATGCGTGCAGTGTGGGGACAACAATTATCTGGAATACGATCACGTCATTCCGCACAGCCTGGGCGGGGCCAGTACGGAGAACAACCTGCAACTGCTGTGCCGACGCTGCAATCTGCAAAAGAGCAATAAAATCTGACCGCCCCACCCACATCCGTAAACCCAGCTTTAGGAACACGCATTCCCTGCCCTCCCACACGCCATTTGTCCTCACTGTCACCCAAAAGCAGGACGCCTGACTTCCGCTTAACTGACAGAATGCGGTCAATGGGTCGCGTTACTCTGGGGATCATGCGTCCCACCTTCCTTCTCGCTCTCGGGCCGGCCCTGCTGCTGGGCCTGAGCGCCTGCGCTCCCCGGACCACTGGTCCGCAGCCGACCGTGCAGACCAGCACGCCCGTGAACGCGGTGTCGTTCTATCCCAGTCAGGCCGGGCTGGCGTGGTCCTACCTGCCGGAAGGCGAGCCGACCGCCAGCGTGCCGTACGTGCTGCGGACGCTGGGGCCAAACATCTACGCCGGGCAGACCGTGCAGGCGCTGCAACTGACCGGGCGCGGCGCGGACCAGACATGGTACCGGACCTTTTCGGCAGCCGGCGTTCAATTGCTGGGCCTGCGCAAACCCGGCGTAAATGTGCGGCTGGACCCGCCGTGGCTGGAGTACCCGGCGGAAGGTGCCTGGAAGCTGGGGCTGACCTGGCAGGGCCAGAGCAACATCACCATCAGTGGGGACGACGGGCGGGTGCAGGCGCAGGGCACCCTGAACTACAGCTACACCGTTCAGGAACAGCGGCAGCAGGACACGCCCGCCGGAAAATTCGAGGTCTGGGTGGTCACCCGTCAGGTCAGCGACACCGTGGGCGGCCTGTTTCCAGCCACGCAACAACTGTGGTTCACGCCGTATGTGGGCGAGATTCGCACGCCTGAAGGCCTGGTGCTGGTGGGCCGCAATTTCAAGGGAGGTCGCCAATGACCGACATCAAAAAGGCTGATGGGCTGCACCTCGGGCACAAGGGCACGCCGCTGCTGGACCGCATTGCCGGCCCGGCTGACCTCAAGAAGCTCTCGCGCGATCAGTTGCCCGAGCTGAGCCAGGAACTGCGCGACGAGATCGTGCGGGTCTGCTCGGTGGGTGGGCTGCATCTGGCGTCCTCGCTGGGGGCCACCGACCTGATCGTGGCGCTGCATTACGTGCTGAACAGTCCGCGTGACCGGATTCTCTTCGACGTGGGTCACCAGGCCTACGCCCACAAGATGCTGACCGGGCGGCGGGAGCAGATGCACACCGTCAAGAAGGAAGGTGGGCTGAGCGGCTTTACCAAGGTCAGCGAGTCCGAACACGACGCCATTACCGTGGGCCACGCCAGCACCAGCCTGGCGAACGCGCTGGGCATGGCGATGGCGAGAGACGCGCTGGGCCAGGACTATCAGGTGGCCGCCGTGATCGGCGACGGCTCGCTGACCGGCGGGATGGCGCTGGCCGCCCTGAACACCATCGGTGACCTGCGCCGCAAGATGCTGATCGTCCTGAACGACAACGAGATGAGCATTTCCGAGAACGTGGGCGCGATCAACAAGTTCATGCGCGGCCTGCAGGTCCAGAAGTGGTTTCAGGAGGGCGAGGGAGCCGGGAAAAAGGCGGTGCAGTCCCTGAGCAAGCCGCTGGCCGATTTCATGAGCCGTGCCAAGAGCAGCACCCGCCACTTCTTCGATCCGGCCAGCGTCAATCCCTTCGCCATGATGGGCGTGCGTTATGTCGGCCCGGTCGACGGCCACAACGTCCAGGAACTGGTGTGGCTGATGGAACGGCTGGTGGACCTGGACGGCCCCACGATCCTGCATGTCGTGACCCGCAAGGGCAAGGGCCTGAGCTACGCCGAGGCCGACCCGATCTACTGGCACGGTCCCGGTCAATTTGACCCGGACACCGGGGATTTCAAGGCCAGCAGCGCGTACTCGTGGAGCGCCGCGTTCGGCGACGCCGTGACCGAACTGGCCAAACGCGATCCGCGTACTTTCGTGATCACCCCGGCCATGCGCGAGGGCAGCGGGCTGGTGGGCTACAGCCGGGCGCACCCGCACCGTTACCTGGACGTGGGCATCGCCGAGGACGTGGCCGTGACCACTGCCGCCGGCATGGCGTTGCAGGGCCTGCGGCCCATCGTGGCGATCTACTCCACCTTCCTGCAACGCGCCTACGATCAGGTGTTGCACGACGTCGCCATCGAGAACCTGAACGTCACCTTCGCCATCGACCGCGCCGGGATCGTGGGGGCCGACGGCTCGACGCACAACGGCGTGTTCGACCTGAGCTACCTGCGCAGCATTCCCAACGTGCGGATCGGCCTGCCGAAGGACGCCCACGAGATGCGCGGCATGCTGAAGTACGCGCAGGAGCACGACGGTCCCTTCGCCATCCGTTACCCGCGCGGCAACACGGTCAAGGTGCCGGAAGGCACGTGGCCCACGCTGGAATGGGGCACGTGGGAGCGCGTCAAGGAAGGCTCCGACGCCGTGATCCTGGCCGGCGGCAAGGCGCTGGAATACGCGCAGGCGGCGGCGGCGGACCTGCCCGGCGTCGGTGTGGTGAACGCCCGTTTCGTCAAGCCGCTGGACCTGAACATGCTGCGCGAGCTGGCCGGCAGCGCCCGCACAATCATCACCGTGGAGGACAACACGCTGGTGGGCGGCTTCGGCAGCGCCGTGTTGGAGGCCCTGAACAGCATGGGCTTAAAGGTGCCCGTGCGGACGCTGGGCATTCCGGACGAGTTCCAGGACCACGCCACCGCCGAGAGCGTCCACGCCCGCGCCGGCATCGATGCCCAGGCGATCCGCACCGTGCTGGCCGAGCTTGGGGTGGATGTGCCTCTGGGCGTCTGAGGCAACCAGTCAGAAGGGGAAACAGTGCTGACGCTGTTTCCCCTTCTTTGGTTTATCCCCGCGTCTGCCCTTCCCCCACCACCACCCATTTTGTGGTGGTCAACTCACGCAGGCCCATCGGCCCCCGTGCGTGCAGCTTCTGTGTGCTGATGGCGACTTCCGCGCCCAGACCCAGCTGCCCGCCGTCGTTGAAGCGGGGGCTGGCATTGACGATCACGGCAGCGCTGTCCACGTCCTGAACGAAGCGGGCGATCTGGGCCTCGTCGCGCGTCAGGATCACGTCGGTGTGGTTGCCGTGGGCGGCGATGAAGTCCAGCGCCTCCTCTAATCCGGAGACGACTTTGAGACTGGCGGTCAGGGCCAGGAACTCGGTGCCGTAGTCGGTGTCGGCGGCGGGTGTGACCACAATTCCCGCGTCCTGCAACGCGCCCCAGGCTTCGGCGTCGGCGCGCACTTCCACGCCGCCTTCCAGCAAGGCGCGGGTGATGTCGGGCAACGCCCCCAGCGCTTCCCGGTCAATCAGCAGCGTGTCCAGGGCGTTGCAGGCGCTGGGTTTCTGGACCTTGGCATTTACGACGATCTCGGCGGCCCGCGCCGCGTCTGCCGGGTCACGGGTGAAGCTGGCGTCCAGATAGATGTGCACGACGCCAATGCCCCCCACGATGACGGGGACGGTGGCGTTCTCCACGCAGTAGCGGTGCAGCCCGGCCCCGCCGCGTGGGATGATGGCGTCCACCAGCTCGTCTAAACGCAGCAGTTCGCGCATGCGCTCGCGCGCCGGATCGCGAATCACCTGCACGGCGTCGCCCGGCAGATCCTGGGCCTCCAGCGCCGCGCGAATGGCTCCCTCCAGCGCCGCGTTGCTGTGAACGGTCTCCTTGCCGCCGCGCAGAATCACCGAGTTGCCGCTCATTAGCGCCAGCGCCGCCACGTCCACCGTCACGTTGGGGCGGGACTCGTAGATCACGCCCAGCACGCCCAGCGGCACCCGCCTCTGTGACACCTGGATGCCGCTGGGCTGGGTCTGCGCTGTCGTGGTCTCACCCACCGGATCGGGCAGGTGTGAGACCGCCTCCACGTCGGCGGCGATGGCCTTCAGCGCGGCGGCGTCCAGCCGCAGGCGGGCCAGCATGGGTTCGGGCAGTCCTGCGTCCTGCGCGGCCTGGACGTCCTGGGCATTGGCGTCCAGAATCTCGCCTGAGCAGGCGCGCAACTCGGCAGCGATGGCCCGCAGCGCCTGCACCTTGCGGGCGGTGGGCAGCGAGCGCAACACGCGGCCCGCCGCTCTGGCCCGCACGCCCATCTCGCGGATGCTGATTACCGTGTCCTGCTGCGCTGTCATGGTTCTTAGCGTAACAGGCCCTGTCTGTGGGCCTGCGGCGGTGGGTAGACGGGTGCAGTCCTGCGCCCGACGGGGGCTAATGCTGAAGGCGGCGCGGGGCCTGGGTCAGCAGCGCCTGGGCCAGCGCCACCGGATCATGGCGGGCCTGACCGGGTTGCAGCAGCGGCAGCACCACCGCGCAGGCGAGCAGGTCGCGGCTGGCCCCGTTCAGGTCCAGCAGGTGCGCCCCCGCCGCCGCGTAGCGCTCGATGACCTCGGGCGGCAGGGACGCGTTGTTGACCAGCACGCAGTCGGGCATGCGGCCCAGGTGACGGGTAATGGCCCTGACATGGTCTTCCAGGCTCAGGCCATCGGTCTCGCCGGGTTCGGTCATCAGGCTGGCCACGTAGATCAGCGGGGCCGCCGCATGGCGCACGGCGTGGGCAATTTCGGGCACCAGCAGGGCGGGAATGATGCTGGTAAACAGGCTGCCGGGTCCCAGCACGATCTGTTCGGCGTCGCGAATGGCGTCCAGTACCGGGGGCAGGGCAGGCAGGTTCGGCGGGTCGAGGCTGACCTGCCGGATGCGCGCGTGACCCACGGACGCGGCAAACTGGCTCTCGCCCCGGATGACGCCGCCGTCCTCCAGATGGGCCACCAAGGTGGCCGGGGCGGTGGTGGCCGGGAACACCTGCCCGCGAATCCGCAGCACCTCGTGGATGTCTTTCATGGCCTCGGCCAGGCCGCCCTCCTCCTCGCTGAGGGTGGCCAGCATCAGGTTACCGAAGGTGTGGCCCTCGATGCCGTCGCCGCGTGAGAAGCGGTGCAGCAGCAGCCGGGCCATCACCGGGCTGTCGCTGAGGGCCGCGTAGCAGTCGGTCAGGTCGCCGGGCGCGATCATGTCCAGCGACTCGCGCAGCCGCCCACTGCTGCCGCCGTCATCCGAGACCGTCACGATGGCGGTGGTGTGGGCGGTGTGGGGCCGCAGGCCGCTCAGCAGGTTGGACAGCCCCGTGCCGCCGCCCACCGCCACGATCCGGGCGCCGCGTGACAGGTTGCGCCGCTCGTAGATCAGGTCCATGGCCGTGCCCGGCACGGTGCCGGTGCCGCGCAGGATCGAGCGGTTGAGCATGGCGATGCTGAAAAACGCCCCGATCAGCGCCAGTCCCATCACGGCCATCCCGGTCACGTGCAGCGGCACCAGCCCCGGCTCGGTCAGGGCGTTGAGGTACAGGATCCAGCGGGTGGCGACAAAATGCAGCGGCCCGGTCCAGGTGAAATGCAGAAAGCCCACCGCTCCGATCAGCGTGCAGACCATGAACAGCGCCAGCCAGCGCTTGACCCCCATGCCGGGCGCGAGCCACACGCGGGCGCGGCGGGTGGCGTACTGCCCGCCCCGGACCGCCCGCTGCCGGGCCGCGTCCGCCCGGTTTGCCGGAGCCAGAGGCTGGTCCCCGCGCAGCGGCGGATCGCTCACGCCCCGCACCTGGCGGGTCCCGTGGACTCCTGCGGCCAGAGGCAGGGTCCCGGCCCCGGCACTTTAAGCCACCGAATTTCAGCCTGTAGGATCAGCAGGCCCGGCACATCAGCTCGCCTCCAGTTTCATGTCGCGGTGGTCGCCCACCTCCACGTTCAGGGCTTTCAGGTCGGCGGCCAGCCGCTCGGTCACGGCCACGCTGCGGTGCTGTCCGCCGGTGCAGCCGATGCCCACCGTGTAGCCGTGCCGCCCGGCCGCCCGCGCCCGCTCGGCGGCGGTGCGCACGAAGCTCCTCAGATCGGCGTAGAACGCCTCGGCGTCCTCGTTCTGAAAGACGTAGTCGGCCACGTTGCTGTCCAGACCGGTGCGCGGGCGCAGCGCGGGGTCGTAATAGGGATTGGGCAGGGAACGCACGTCCAGCACCATGTCCACGTCGCGCGGGGGCGAGTGCTTGAAACCGAAGGACACCAGCCGCAGGTGAAAGTCGCGTTCCAGGCGGTACAGCTTCAGCACCCGCTCGGCCAGTTCGCCGGCACTCAGATCGGTGGTGTCGATCACCGTGTCGGCAATCGAGCGCAGCGGCGCCAGCAGTTCGCGCTCACGGGCGAAGTCCACCAGCAGCGAGTCGCCCAGCGGGTGTTCGCGGCGGGTCAGGTTGTAGCGCTTGAGCAGCACGTCCGCCGTGGCCTCCAGAAACAGCACCCGCAGGTCCTCGCGGCGGCGCGACAGGCGCTCGTAACTGGATTCCAGCGCCCCCAGGAAATCGCGGGTGCGCGCGTCGGTGCTGATGGCGACGCGTTCCAGCCCGCGCGCCGTCGCCAGATCGTGCATGGCTCCCCAAAGTTCGGGCGGCAGGTTGTCGGTGGTAAAGAAACCGGCGTCCTCCAGCGTGCGCAGCACCGTGCTCTTGCCACTGCCCGACAATCCCGAAACCACGATAAACGGCATACGGCCCAGTCTATAGGGCCGCCGTGAATTCCGGACGTGATCGGCCAGACGCCGCCGATCATGGCGCGGCGGTGCCCAGGCCACATCTGATCATGACCTGGTCACGGCGCGTTTTTTAAGGTGGTTTCGAGCGAAGGAAAAGCCACTCGGCCAGCGGTTGGCCGGGCTTCCCGCGCCAGGAGGAGAACCCCATGAAGCCACTGAATCTTGCCCTGCTGCTGACCACCGCCCTGAGCCTCGCCGCCTGCGGAGGCGGAGGCACGGCCCCGCCCGCCGGTGACACCACCGCCCCCACCGTCAGCCTGACGGCGACCCCCAATCCAGTCACGGCGGCTGGAGCCGTGCTCCTGACGGCTGCCGCGACCGACGACGTGGGCGTCACCCAGGTGGTCTTTTACCGGGGAGCCACCGAGATCAGCACCGATACCGCCGCACCTTACGAGGCCACCAGCAACCTGACGGCAGCCGACAATGGCAGCGTGCAGTACCGCGCCGTCGCCAGTGACGCCGCCGGCAACACAAAGGAGGCCACCAGCGACGTGACCGTCAACATCGGCGCGCCTGCCGACACCACCGCGCCCAGCGTCGTCTCCATCAGCCCGGCGGGCGGGGCCACCGGCGTGGCCAAGGACGCCAATATCGTGGTGACCTTCAGCGAGAAGATGAACCAGGCGGCCACCCAGGCGGCGTACCAGTCCACCGACCTGCCCGCCAGCGACGTGACCTTCAGCTGGAATCCCGCCGGCACGGTCATGACCATCAACCCCAACGCGGACCTGCTGTACACCGCCGCCGGCAAGACCTACGCCTTCAAGCTGACCAGCACTGCCACGGACATTGCAGGCAACGCCCTGCCCGCCACCAACAGCAGCTTCAAAACCTTCCGGCAGCTCACCACCACCCTGAACAGCACGCCAGCGCTGGACGGCTGGGTGCGCTCGGACGGGACGGTCAATACCACGGACGAACTTCGGATCGGAGACAGCGGTGACGTGGGCAACGCCACCTACCGCAGCTACCTCAGCTTCGATCTGAGCGGTCTGCCCGCTGGTCTAACCAGCGCCAATATCGTGTCCGCGAGCCTGAGCGTCTATCAGTTCTCGGTGTCGGGCGCTCCGTACACCGATCTGGATGTCGGCGTCAGCGACCTAATCCTGGATCACGTGAATTACAGCACGACGTTGACCGGCACGGACTTCGACCCCACGGTGTACAGCACGCTGGGAGACAGCAGCAGCAGCGCGCTCGTGGGCAGTTACGCCAAGTCCGTCCTCAGCGCCCTGAAAGACGACCGCAGCGCAGGCCGCACCCGTTCGCAGTACCGCCTGCGCTTTGCCAAGCTGACCGACGGGGACGGAAATGCGGACATCGCCTACCTCCGGCAGGGTGAGAGCGCCACCAATAAGCCCACCCTGACCCTCACCTACCTGATTCCCTAAGCGTGTATCCAAATCAAAGCTGCCGGAGGCCTGTTCCCCTCCGGCAGCTTTTTGATGTTTCGCTCAGCGGACCTTCGTCCCACTCGGCAGATCCAGCGTCAATCCCACCAGGTCCAGGTTGCCCGCGTCGTCCTCGGCGGCCAGGATCATGCCCTGGGATTCGATGCCGCGCAGCTTGGCCGGCTTGAGGTTCGCCACCAAGATCACCTTGCGGCCCACCAGCGCTTCGGGTTCGTACCACTTGCGGATGCCGCTGACCACCGTGCGCGTCTCCTCGCCCAGTTTCACGGTCAGCTTCAGGAGTTTGTCGGCCTTCGCCACCGCCTCGCAGGCGATGACCTCGGCCACGCGCAGGTCAATGCGGGCGAAGTCGTCGATGGAGATCAGGGCCTCGGTCTCGGCGGGCGTTTCGCTGGCGACGGGCGGGGTGGGTTCGGCAATCTGGGTCACGGCTTTCTTCTCCTTCTGAACGGGCTTTTGCGGCTTGCCCGGCTTGTCCTTGCCTTCCTCCTGCTCCGGCTGGGGCAGTTCTGGTTTCGGGAACAGGATCGGGCCGCCCGGCACGCGGGTTCCGGCGGGCATCAGGCCCCAGGCTCCGGCCAGGGCATAGGTCTGTCCGCCCAGACCGAGTTGCGCTCGCAGTTCGCGGGCCTTGCCGGGAATCACCGCTTCCAGACACACCGAGGCGACGCGCAGCCCCTCGGCGGCGGTGTACAGCACGGTGTCCAGGCGGCGGGCGGTGTCGTCGGACTTCGCCAGATTCCACGGGGCACTCTCGGCGATGTAGCGGTTCAGATCGCGCACGAAGTTCATGGCGGACTCAATCGCCATGTTGATCTTGAGGTCATCTACCAGCGCCAGAATCTGACCAGGCAGGGCCAGCGCCGCCGCCTCGATCTCGCGTTCGCGCTCGTTCGGCTCGTGGGCGGCGGGCAGCACGCCTCCACGGTACTTATGGATCATGCTGACCGTACGCGACAGCAGGTTGCCCAGATCGTTGGCGAGATCGCTGTTCAGGCGCGACACCAGAATGCCCTCACCGTAGGGGCTGTCCGCACCGAGGGACGCCTCGCGCAGCAGGGTGTAGCGGATGGCGTCCACCGGGAAATCCTTGACCAGTTGCTGCGGGTCAATCGCGTTGCCCAGCGACTTGCCCATCTTGCGCCCGTCCTCGGCCAGGATGTGGCTGTGCACCACCAGCTTGCGGTACAGCGGATAGCCCGCCGCCCTGAGCATGGTGGGCCAGAACACCGCGTGCGGTTTGAGGATGTCCTTGCCGATCACGTGCCATGCCAGTCCACTGACGGATTCGGCGGGGCGTCCGTTCGCCACGAAGGGCGTCAGGTACGAGAGGAGCGCGTCGAACCACACGTAGGTCACGTGATCGGCGTCCCAGGGCAGCTCGATGCCCCACGGCACCCGGCTTTTCGGGCGGCTGATGCTGAGAGGGCCAATCGGCTCCGAGAGCATTTCCAGCACCTCGTTGCGGTAGCCGGCCGGCTGGATCAGCGTGGGATTGGCCTTCAGCGTCTCCAGCAGCCAGTCCTGGTACTTCTCCATGCGGAAGAAATAGTTGGCCTCGCGGCGCAGTTCGGGCGGCTGGGGGTCACCGGGGTAGCGGCGCACACCGTCGGCGCCCTCCACCAGTTCTTTGTCGGTCACGTAGCGCTCGGCGCCCACCGAGTACAGGCCCTCGTACTCGGCGAAATAGATGTCCCCGGCGTCGTACACGCGCTGCAACACGTCCTGCACGAACTTCTTATGGCGCTGGGCGGTGGTGCGGATAAAGGCGTCGTAGCTGATGTCCAGCCGATCCCACAGGCCCCGGAAGGCGCGGTCACTCAGATCGTCCACCAGTTCCTGCGGCGTGACCCCGGCCTTGGCGGCGGCCTTGCTGATCTTCTCGCCGTGCTCGTCGGTGCCCATCACAAAGGTCACGTCGCGCCCCGCCAGGCGCTGGTAGCGCGCGATGGCGTCCCCCAGAATCTTCTCGTAGACGTGCCCGATATGCGGCTCGCCGTTGGCGTAGTCGATGGCGGTGGTGATGATGAATTCGTTGCCCTGTTTGCTGTCGGTCATGGTCTGCCTTCCTCTGCCGCCCGGCACGTTTGGGGTGCGGCGCCCTGATGAGAGGCGGGGCGGACAACCTCTACAGGATACGGAAAAAGTGGAGCGGGGTGCGTCCCGTGAAAGAGTCGCACCCCCGCCTTCAAGCCCCTGGTTTTTGAACACACAGCCTCGTCAGGGGCGCGGGGGCATTCGCATCATCACGGTCTGGTGGCAGGTGATGGTCATGGGGGCAGTTTAGCGCGGCTGGAGAGAGAGGGAAATACGGCAAATGGCGCAGGGCGGAGAGGGTACCAGAGGAGGCGCTTTCCCCCTGCCCACGCTTCATGCCCGCACCCAGATCGGGTGTAAACTGCGTCCACCAAACCCAGTCCGCCCCGGTGGCCGTTCGCCCCGCCCCCTCTTTTTGCAGAAAAAAGGATCGGTGGTCAAGACATGCCCGTTCGTATTGTGAGTCTCGCCGCGCACAGCGGCGCTGGGAAAACCACGCTCTGCGAAGCCCTGCTGCACCACAGCGGGGCCATTTCACGTCCCGGCAAGGTGGAGGACGGCACCACCCAGAGCGATCACACCGACGCCGAGAAGGCCCACGGCTTTTCAATCACCACCGGCGTGGTGCGCCTGAGCCACGCCGGCACCGACATCACCATGCTGGACACGCCCGGTTACGCCGACTTCGTGCGCGAGATCCGGGGGGCCATCCGCGCCGCCGACGCCGCGCTGATGGTGGTCAGCGGCGTGAGCGGCGTGGAGGTGGGCACCGAGCGCGTATGGGCCACCGCCGACCGCTTCAACATGCCGCGCCTGATCGCGGTCAACAAGATGGATCGGGAACGCGCCAACTTCTCGGCGGTGCTGGCCGACTTGCGCTCCAGCCTGCCGGGCAACGTCGCGCCGCTGTACCTGCCGCTGGGCGAGGGGCCGGAGTTCCGGGGCGTGGTCAACGTCCTGACCGGGGAAACCGGAGATGGGGGCGAGGTGCCCGCCGACATGCGCTCGGTGCTGAAGGAAGCGCGCGACAGCCTGACCGACGCGATCATCGAATCCGACGACGACTTGATGGAACGTTATCTGGACGGACAGGACATCAGCAGCGAGGAACTGCACGCCGCCTTTCTGCGGGCCGTGCATGCCGGGACGCTGTACCCGGTGATTCCGGTCAGCGCCACCACGGGCGTCGGCCTTGAGCCGCTGCTGGACTTGCTGGTCACGGGCCTGCGCAGCGCCGCCGAACGTGGCCCCACCACCGGCCAGGACGGCCAGAACCGCGAACCGACGCCCGACGCCCCCTTCAGCGCCCGCGTGTGGCGGGTCAGCGTCGATCCCTTCGTGGGCAAGCTGGCGTACATTCGGGTCTACAGCGGCACCCTCAGGCCGGGCGATACCGTGCTGAACACCTCGCGCGACAATGCCGAGGTCAAACCGGCGCACCTTTATCTGATCAACGGCAAGGAGTTGACCGAGGTGCCCGAGCTGAGTGCCGGAATGATCGGCGTGCTGACCAAACTGGCCGATCTGCACGCCGGGGACACGCTGGCCGATCCCGAACATCCTATCGAGTACGACGCGCTGTGGCTGCCCGATCCGGCGCACACGGTGGCCTTGCACCCGGCCACCCGTCAGGACGAGGACAAGCTGGGCACGGCGCTGACCCGCCTGATGGAAGAAGACCCCACGCTGCATTTCCGGCGTGACCCGCAGACCGGCGAGCAACTGCTGAGCGGCATGGGCGACATGCACCTGACCATCGCTGCCGAGAAACTGGCCGCGCTGGGCGTGACCGTGACCACCACCGCGCCGCAGATCGCGTACCGCGAAACCATTCACGCCGCTGCCGAGGCGCAGGGCAAGCACAAGAAACAGAGCGGCGGCCACGGCCAGTACGGCGATTGCACGATTCGCATCGAACCCGGCGAGAATTTCGAATTCAGAAGTGCGGTGGTGGGCGGCGCGATTCCCGGCAAGTACATTCCCAGCATCGAAAAGGGCGTGCAGGAGGCCATGGGGCGGGGCAGCCTGGCGGGCTATCCCTTGCAGGACATCCACGTGACGGTGCTGGACGGCAGCTATCACGAGGTGGACAGCAGCGACATCGCCTTCCGGATGGCGGGGGGGCAGGCCCTCAAGAACGCGCTGGAAAACGCCCGGCCCGGCCTGCTGGAACCCGCTGTCCTGTTGAAAGTTCGCGCCCCGGCCTCGTTCACAGGTGACCTGATCAGCGATCTTCAAACGCGCCGCGCCCGCGTGCAGGGCATGGACACCGGGGGCACGGTCATCACCATCAGCGCCGTGGTGCCGCAGGTGGAACTGCAGAACTACAGCGCCGATCTGCGCTCCCTGACCGGAGATCGGGGGGCCTTCTCGGTCAAGCCGCACGGCTATCAGGACGTGCCAGAGCATCTGGCGAAGAAAATTATCGAGGAGAGAAGGGCGGAGGTGGCGGCAGGCTGAACCCTGGGCTGGATGGTGCCGGGGACGCTGGGGGTGGGGGCTGACAAGTCGTCCCCAGCCGGCCTAGCATGACGGCTCGCACACCTGAAGTTCAAAGATGTCGCAACCTGATCGGCTCGGTGCTTCCCGGTCCATGCCCCCTTCTGAGGTGCCACATGAAAGGAACCGTCCGCCTGTTACCGTTTCTCCTCTGCAGTCTCCCCTCAGCGCTGGCCGCTGGCCCCGCAAGCACCCTGGTGCCCGCCTCGTTCAACGAGGGCGCGGTGATCGTAACGGACCGCGCCGCCGTCGCGGACCTGGCCTCGGCCCTGCGAGACGCGGCCAGCGCCGCCGGGGGCAATTGCACGAAAAGCGAATACGTGGTCTGGACTGCCCCCGAAGACGATCTGGAGGCGACTTTCAACGGCGGGGTGAAGTCGCTGGGCTACACCTACCGCCTGCTGGACCGTAGCGATGAGGCTGATGGGCGGGCCTCGGTGTTTGCGCTCAGCGGTCCCAAGCAGTCCCTGGCCGGCCTCTGGGTGGAGGCGCAGGGGAATGCCGTGCTGGCGTGGTGTGTGCTCAAGCTGGCGGCCTCTCCGGCCCCGGCCAAGCCTGCGCCCGCGCTGCAACCCAATCCGCCTGCGGCCAGTGCGCCCAAACCCGCGCCGGCCCCCGCCAAGCCTGCCCCGCCGGCGGCCCCCGTCAAGGTGCCGGCCCCCAAACCCGGCTACGTGACCGGACTGGTGCTGGACACCCAGGGCCGTCCGCTGGCGGGCGCGCGGGTCTTCCTCAGCGGCACCACCTTCACGCAGGGCCAGAAAACCAGCTTCGAGACCGAGACGAAAACGGACGGCACCTACAGCCTGCGCGTGCCTGACGGGCGCTATCAGGCCAAGGCCTCGTACACCACCACCTTTGAGGGCCAGACCTTCTCGTTCTTCATGGACCCGGCCAGCGGCAACCCCAATACCAGCGTGGACTCCAGCGAGGGTGGCAACCTCAACTTCCGCTGGACACTGAGCGGCCTGCGGGCGGGCAGCGGGGCCGGGGCTGGCCGGGACACAGATTTCTACGGTTCCAGCGTGGATTTCAGCTACTGCGGCTTACCTGCCAAGGCCTACTGCGCCGAGAAATACGGCGCGGTCACGCCGGGGGCCGCGCCGGGGGGCAGCGTGATCAACGTGACCTTCACCCCGCAGGGCAAACTGGTGGACGGCAGCGTGGGCAAACCCGTCGTCTACACCTTCAAGGCCGCGCCAGTCGCCCCTCCCGGCGGCTACCCCTACTCCGATCCCAACGGCGGTGGCCGCACCACCCTGGGAGCGGACTGGCCCTACCACAGCACCAATTTCAATGACCTTCCGCTGGGCAGATACACGCTGACCGTGACCGCCACCCTGCCCGACGGAAGCAAGCGGCCCCTGAAGCTGGGGCTGACCGACGGTGACGTGGAACATGACAGCGTGACGGTGCGCTGGGTGCCGTGGGACGATTTCAACCCGGCCAGTTACAGCGGCGGCGGCATCAGGCAGGTCAAGGTGTACGTGCGGGACTGAACAGCAGAAGGAGAGGCGCGCAGTTCGCTAGCATGTCGGTCATGCCTCAAACCGTGATCGCCGATCTGCGCTCCGACACCGTCACCACGCCCACCCCCGAAATGCGCGCCGCGATGGCGTCGGCGGCGGTGGGCGACGACGTGTACGGCGAAGATCCCACCGTCAACGAGTTGCAGGCCGAAGTCGCCCGCCTGACCGGCCACGAGGCGGGCCTGTTCATGCCGTCCGGCAGCATGACCAATCAGGTGGCGATTGCTGTCCATACCCGCCGGGGCGAGGAGGTGGTGTGCGCCGAGGGCAGCCACATCTACGAGTGGGAACTGGGCATGATGGCGGCCTTTAGCGGCGTGGTGCCGCGCTTCGTGCCCGCGCCGCTGGGCGTGCCGGCCCCCGAGGACGTGCGGCTGGCGGTGCGCCACAGCATCCATCAGTCGCCCACCGGCCTGATCAGCCTGGAAAACACCCACAACAAGGCGGGCGGCACGATTATTCCCACCGAGGTCATCAAGGAGATTCGCGCGGTGGCCGATGCCGAGGGCCTGCCCCTGCACCTGGACGGCGCGCGGGTTTTCAACGCGGCGGCGGCGCTGGACGTGCCCCTCTCCGAGATCACGCGGCACTTCCACACCGTCAGCGTGTGCCTGAGCAAGGGGCTGGGCGCCCCGGTGGGCAGCGTGCTGGTGGGCAGCGCCGAGGCCATGAAACAGGCCCACCGCTACCGCAAGATGCTGGGCGGCGGCATGCGGCAGGCCGGAATTCTGGCCGCCGCCGCCCTGGTGGCCCTGCGGGGCGGCCCCGCCCGCCTCAAGGAAGACCACCGCCGCACCCGAGAGCTGGCCGAGGCGCTGGTGGGCGCGGGGTTCGACGTGAATCTGGCCGCCGTGCAGACCAACATCATCTACGCCACGCTGCCCGGCGCCGCCACGCAGGTGGCCCGCTGGGCCGAACGGGGCGTGCTGGCAAGCGCGCTGGGGCCGGACTCGGTGCGTTTCGTGCTGCATCACCAGACCGGGGACGAGGCGCTGGAACGGGCAATAGCGGTGCTGACGGCGTGACACGAACTCCGATGGAATCGTTTGCAAAAACGATGGACATCCGAGCGAGACTCGCAGAGCTTCGCAGAAGAGGAGCAGCGTCCTCCCTGCGGGCTGTCCCAGTCATGGGGAGGAGTAGCGTCCTCATGGGCGTCTGTTCACGACGACGTCTGTTCGCGACGACAGCGAGCAGGAGCGGGACGGGTTCCGGGCGTGGAGTTGGCAAACCGGTGCCTTCCCGGTTTGTTAACGGAGCAGACGGAATCCGTATGAGGCGGCCCCGCCCTCAACGCTGTTCCCCCCGAGCCTCAAGAAAGTCTCCGCCTTTCAGCGGAGGCGCCGTGCCGGGGAGCGCAGTACCCTCTACAGCATGACCGCGCCGCACCCCGACACTCCGTCCTGGCCCGAAGCGGCGCAGACCCCTCCGCCCCCCACCGGCATCCGGGCGGTGGATGGCAACCGCGCCGCGTTAGGGCTGCTGATCATTCAGAACGTGGTCTCGGCGCTGCTGATCGCCGTGCGGGTGCCGCTGGGCACGGCGCTGCTGGGCTCGTTCGCGGTGGTGGTGGCGGCGGCGTTCCTCTTTTTCCGGCCCACCGTGCGGGCGCTGGCTGCCGACACGCGCTGGCGCACGCCGCCGTCGTGGGGGCTGGCGCTGGCCGCGTTCGTGCTGGCCTTCCTGGCCTCGCGGGCGTTCGTGCTGGCCTACGTCACCTTTTTCCCGTCGGCGGCGGACGCGGTGCCGCAGTTCCTGAGCAGCGGGCCGGACGTGTGGGCGCTGCTGCTGGCGGCGGGCATCCTGATTCCCTTTGCCGAGGAAGTCGCTTTCCGGGGCCTGCTGATGCGCGGGCACGAGCGAGCGGCGGGTTTCACGGTGGCGGCGCTGACCTCCACCTTCGCGTTCTCGCTGGCGCACGGCGTGCCGGCCAGCATTGCCGGGATTCTGCCGCTGGCCTACGTGCTGGCGCGGCTGGTGCAGCACAGCGGCAGCCTGTGGAACAGCGTCATCGTCCACGCGCTGAACAACACGCTGGCCGTGGGGCTGGGGGCGTTTCTGCTCGGCAAGGAGCTGGGCGATCCGGCGCAGGCCGCCGAACTGCTGAGCAACCCGGCCCTGAAACTGCCGCTGGCGCTGGGGGCGCTGCTGTTCGGCGCGGTGGTGATGGTGGTGCTGCACCTGTGGCTGACGCCCAAACCCGATCCGCAGGTGCGCAGCGCCCCCGGCCCCTGGCTCAGTCTGGCCTACGTGGTGATCGTGCTGTTCGGCGCGGTGGCGGTGGCCCTGACCTTCCCGCAGGTGGGGCTGTGGGTCTCTGACCTGAGAAGCGCGCTGTTCTGACCCTGTCGCCCCTCCCGCGCCGCAGCCAATACCACCGCAGCCGCTAGCATGGCGGGGTCTATGGCCTCTCCCCGCAAAACCCGCGCCGGCAAGGGCGGCCCCGCCCGTCCGCCCGCCCCCCTGCCCGAACCGCCCACGCCCGCCACGCTGCTGGTCAGCCCACGCCGTTTTGCGGCGCAGTTGCAGGAGGTGGAGCTGCTGTGGTGGCGTTACGTGTGGGTGCCGGTGGTCTCGGGCCTGCTGGGGGGGCTGGCCTACACCCTGCTGGTGCGTCACGCCGCCGCGTTCGCCGCCGCCCACAGCGAGGCGGCGGCCCCCAACTTCGCCACCTACGCGGTCAACACGCTGGGCACCACCTTCCTGGCCGTGTTCGTCTTCGTGCTGATGTGGGGCTTTGGGCGGGTGGGTTCGGGCCTGAGGGGCCGTGCCGCCGAGGTCTACGGGGCCAGCTTCGCGCTGCTGCCGCCGCTGTACCTGCTCATTCTCGTGGTCACGCTGCTGACGCCCGCCGCCGCCTTCGTGCCTGACGCGGCCAGCGTCGCCGGGCTGGGCAGCGATCCCAGGGTGCTGGAGCGCGCCGCGCTGGCGGCCACCGCCCAGACCTCCGCCGGGTTCGGGCTGATCGTGGTCACGCTGCTGGGCACGGCGGCGCAGTTCGGTTTCGTGTACGCCGCCTTTCGCCACCTGACCGAGCGCCCCGTACAGGCCGTCATGGGCACGCTGCTGCCGCTGCTGCCCGCGCTGATCATCGGGCTGATCGGGGTGTCGCCGCTGCTGTTTGCGCGGTAGCCCGCTAGCCCAACACGCTGTCCTGTCCCCCCAAGAGGCTGCGCGCCGGCTCCCACAGCCGCCAGAGTTCATACAGGCCCATCAGCAGGTGCAGCACCAGCTTGGCGGCCAGCCCGGTCAGCAGGCCCACCAGGGTGCCCCAGGCCGAGCGCAGGGCGTCCGGCAGGGTTTTGCGCACCAGCAGCACTTCGGCCAGCAGCGCCCCGGCCAGCGGCCCCACCAGGAGGCCGAAGGGAATGAACAGGCCCGCCAGTCCGCCGATCAGCGCGCCCCACACCGCCTGTTTGCTGCCGCCGTAGCGCCGCGCCCCCCACGCCGAGGCGACGTTGTCCACGAAGCCGATCAGCACCGTCAGCGCTCCGAAGGTCAGCAGGAACGGCAGATCCGGCCAGACCTGAAAGCCGTCCAGCAGGGTGGCGCCCAGCGCCCCCAGAAAGATGATCAGCGTGGCGGGCAGCACCGGGACGAAGGTTGCGGCCATGCCCACGATCCAGGCCACCAGAAAAATCAGAAAGGCAACGCTCATCTCGGCCTACAGTACGGCGCGGGGGGTGATGAAGTTCCGCCTCGCACCCGGCGCCTGTCTGGTCGCAAGGAAAAGCCCCCACCGTAAAGTGGGGGTCTTTCATTTTGGTTGCAGGGACAGGATTTGAACCTGCGACCTCCGGGTTATGAGCCCGACGAGCTACCAGACTGCTCTACCCTGCGGAACCTGCTTTCCTCGTGCCTCGCGCCGTGCTTCTTTTCTCAGCGCTTGGGAATAGTACAACTCCCTGCCCAGGCTGTCAACTGTGCCGGGGGTTGCTAAGTGCGGCGCAGTGCGGGAATTCACCCGTCGGTTCCCCGCAGCGGGCGTTAGGCTGTGGCCATGACCCTGGTCCGGCCCCCCGACATCGCGGCGCGCAAACTGCGCCATGTGGACGCCTGCCTGCTGCCCGAAAGCCAGTACGCGGGCGTGACCACCGGGCTGGAGGCCGTGCCCTGGCCCTACCGCGCCCTGCCCGAGCGCAACCTGAGCGACGTCGACCTGGGGACCACTTTCCTGGGCCGCCGCCTGAGCGCCCCGCTGCTGATCGGCGCGATGACCGGCGGGGCCGAGCGCGCCGGGCGCATCAACGCCCATCTGGCGCGGGCGGCGCAGAACCTGGGCATCGGGCTGATGCTGGGCTCGCAGCGCGTCATGCTGGAGCGCCCCGACACCGCCGCCACCTTTCAGGTGCGTGAACTGGCCCCCGACATCCTGCTCGTGGGCAATCTGGGCGGGGCGCAGTTCCTGCTGGGCTACGGCGCGAAGGAAGCCGTGCGCGCCGTGCGGACGGTGGGGGCCGAAGCCCTGGCGATCCACGTCAACCCCCTGCAGGAAGCGTTGCAAAGTGGCGGCGACACCAACTGGGCCGGATTGACCGCGCGGCTGGCCGAACTGCTGCCCCAATTGCCCTTTCCGGTGATTCTTAAAGAGGTGGGGCATGGGCTGGACGCGAGGACGGTGGCCGCCGTGTCGGGTCTGGGCTTTGCCGCGCTGGACGTGGCCGGGGCCGGGGGGACCAGCTGGGCGCGCGTGGAGCAACTGGTGGAACGCGGCGCGGTCATCAGCCCTGACCTGTGCGAGGTGGGCGTGCCGACGGCGCAGGCCCTGCGCGGTGCCAGGGCCGCCGCGCCGCAGACGCCGCTGATCGCCTCGGGGGGCATCCGGACCGGGCTGGACGCCGCCCGTGCCCTGCTGCTGGGCGCGCAGGTGGTGGCGGTGGCCCGTCCGCTGCTCGCCCCCGCGCTCGACAGCGCCGAGGCCGCCGAGGACTGGCTGGCGAACTTTATCCACGAGTTGCGCGTGGCCCTGTTCGTGGGGGGCTACGGGGACGTGTCGGCGGTGCGGGCCGCCGGCGCGTCATCCAGGGCGTCGGCCACCGAGTCCGGCTGATCGCCTTCCTCCAGCCGCTGCAACATCCGCTCTTCCAGGCGTCCCAGCCGCCGCGTGACCGGATCGGTGGCGCTGATCAGGGCCACCAGCGTGGTCAGCGCCGCCACGGCCAAATGGGTCCGCAGGGTATCCAGGTCGGTCAGCAGCAGGCCCCCGGCCAGCCCTGCCCCCAGCAGCAACGCGGGCACGGTGCGGTCCGGAAAGAAGCGCCCCGTGACCCGCAGTGAGTTCCAGCGCAAGAAGGCCAGCGTCAGCAGCGCCAGGGCCAGCGACGCGCCCACCAGGCGCTGATCCCCGGCGGCCCCGGCGGTGCCGGCGGCAGACAGGCCGTGGCCCAGGCCCACGCCCAGCACCACCACCGCCAGCGTGAAGGGCAGGTGGCCGTACAGCCACGCCAGCATGCTTTCCAGTCGCCGGTCCACCCGCGCGCCCAGCAGCGGCAGCGAGCGGGCCTGATCGAAGTACAGCCGCCACAGCGCCAGCGCCGTGACGATGGCGGCCAGCGCCGGAATCAGGTTGCCCGCGTCCAGCGGCTGCTGGCGGCTGCCGCCCACGATCTCGGTCACGATCTCGCCCAGCGCGATGATCTGCAACAGGCCCACGCGTTCGGGCAGGTGGCCCTCGTGCGGCAGGGCGTCGCCGCTGTGGTTGCGGACGAGCACCGGGGTCAGCACGTCCAGCAGCAGCGCGGCGCACCACAGCCCGAGCTGCGCGGCGGAGTCCCCGGGCCACGCCGCCGACCCCAGCCACAGCGCCGCCGCCGCGCCGAAGGACAGCGCCATGCGGCCGGCGAAAGCGGCCCCGGCTGGGCGGCGACGGGCCACAGTCAGGTACAGCCCCGCCTGAATCATGCGGTTGGCCCCGTAGGCCAGCGCGAACGCCGAACCCGTGTCCATCAGGTCCGCGCGCAGGGTCAGGGCGATCATGCCCAGCGACACGATCTGCGCCAGCGTGCCCCAGCGGTAGGTGCGGCTCTCGTTGCCGTAGCGGGCGGCGAAGGTGGCGTTGCCCGCCCAGGCCCACCACACCGCCACAAACAGCAGCCCGAAACGCAGCAGGCTGCCCGCGTCCGGCGACTGCCCCAGCCGCTTGGCCAGCTGATCGAAAGCCACCACGAAGATCAGGTCAAAAAACAGTTCCAGCCAGGAGACCTTCTGTTCCCGGTACTCCGAAGGGTTGCGGTCCTGCGGGTCCGCTGCCGACGCACCGGCCCGGCGGATGTCCAGGGTGTCCGGCTCGCCGTGCGTCATCCGGGGTGGCGGGCAAGACTGACGGCGCCGCCGTGGGCCGCCCTCACCGCAGCCGCCCCAGCCCCTTGCGAATCAGCGCGTCGGCGCTCAGCTCCGGCTCGGCGGACAGCAACTCGGCCACCACGGCCCGCACTCCAGCCTCGCGGAAACCCAGGGCCAGCAGCGCGTCCACCGCGTCGCGGCCCGCCGTCGTCGCCACTTTCGCCGCCTTGGCGCCGCCCACCGAGGGCGCGGCCAGATGTTCAGGCACCTTGCCCTGCAATTCCAGCACCAGCCGTTCGGCGGTCTTCTTGCCCACGCCGGAGACGCTGGACAGCAGCTTGGCGTCACCGCCGAGCAGGCCCTGGGCCAGCGCCGACACTGGCATGGCCGACAGCAGGGCCAGCCCCAGTTTCGGCCCCACGCCGCTGACGCCAGTCAACAGATCGAACAGCCGTACGCTGTCGGTGTCGGCAAAGCCGAACAGCAACTGGGCGTCCTCGCGCACGATGAAACGGGTGTTCAGTTCGGCGGGCTGCCCCGCCACCAGCTTCGCCAGCGTGCCTGCCGGACACTGGACCTCGTACCCCACGCCGCCCGCCACCACCACGGCGCTGTTCTCGCGCACCTCGCGCACCACGCCGGACAGGTAAGCAATCACGCCGCTGATTGTAGTGGCCTGTGGCCCGGAAGGCTGTGGGGGCGGACAGCATTTGGCGCCGACGCTCCTCAGGAGGCGGCGTGGGCCGCCGCCAGGCACGTGCCAGCAACTGAACCTGTGGCCAGACCCTGAGACAGCGGGATGTGGCTCAGTCCCGCCGGCCTTCCACGGCTGCGCCGGGGGCCAGCGCGCCGGACATCAGCAGGCTGAAGCGGTCCTGCCAGTCGCGCAGCACCTCGCGCTGATCGCGGTGGCCGCCGTGCAGCAGGGCCAGCAGACAGGCGTCTACCAGCAGGGCGCTCAGGCCGGCGACGTTGACCTCCGGGCGCAGGCGGCCCTGGGCCTGCATGGCGAGCAGCACCGGTTCCACCAGTGCCCCCAGCGTCAGCGCCGTCTTGAGGCCGTCGGCGGGGGCCAGGCGGGCCGGGAAGGACAGGGGAGACTTTGCCGGGGGTTCGGTGCCCCCCAGCGGCGCCGCCCCCAGCACCGCCTGCCCCACCGCGCCGACCAGATGGCGGTAGCGCACGCCCAGATCGGCCATGCGGGCCATCACCTTGTCCCAGACCTGCTGCGGGTTGGCCCCGGCGTGCAGGCGTTCCAGGGCGTCGTCGCGGCTGGCCTGCACCGCCTTGTCGAAGTGGGCCAGCAGCATGTGGATCTTGCTGGGAAAGTAGCGGTACAGGTTGGTGCGGCTCACAAAGGCCGCGCGGGCGATGTCCTGGGCGCTGGTGGCCTCCAGGCCGCTGCGGGCGAACAACTCGAACGCGGCGCGCGCGATGCGGTCCCGCCGCGCCTCATCCTGTTCGTGCCGATCCACCTTCATGGCCGCTCCACCGTCATGGCGTCATGATACCGCCCCCAGGGCGCCTCAAATGGTCTGGCAGAGCGCCGTGTTGCAGGTCAGTCCTTCACCGTGCGGGGGCAGGCACGGTGCCCCCGGCCGTGCCCCCGGCCGCCCCTTACCATACCCCCAGCGTGGGTGTAGGCGCCATGAAGACTTCGCCCGACAACGCCGGGCGGTGCGGGCTACAGTGAGGAGGACCGGAAGGCCCTTTTCTACCCTTCCGGGCAAAGGATGGGTGAAAGCCGTGCATATCTACAAACTGTCGGGCCGAAACGTCGACGTCACAGACGCCATGCGCGATTACGTCGAGGAGAAACTCACGCGACTGGACCGTTACAACGATTCCATCACAGACGCGCGGGTGACGCTGACAGTGCGAGATGTAAGGGATTCGACACGCCGCAACCGCGTGGAAGTGCAGCTCAACGTGCCCAACGGGATTATCCGCGCCGAGGAACACCACGCCGACATGTACGCCGCCATCGACAAGGCCAGCGACGTGCTGGAACGGCAACTGCGCAAATTCAAGACCCGCTACATGAAAGCCCGCCATGAGGCCGTGCCGATGCCCGAGCCTGGCCCTGCCGAGGCCGCCGTGGACGCGGGACTCGACGACGTGAGCGAATTCGAACCCGAGATCGTGCGCCAGAAGCGTTTTGACCTGCGCCCCATGAGTGCCGAGGACGCGGTGGTCCAGATGGAGGCGCTGGGCCATGATTTCTACGTGTTTGCCAACATGGCCTCGGGTCAGACGGGCGTGGTGTACCGCCGCAAGGACGGGCATTACGGCCTGATCGAACCGAGCGTCTGAGCCGCTGAAGGCTGGGGATGAGGTTCGGGCCGCAGCCTGGGCCTCATCTCTTTCTCAGAAGCGGGACACCCGGTGCCCCCCCTCTGCTACTCTGCGGCGTCGTGATCGCCTACGTGATCAATCCAGGAACCAGCGGGATCAAGCTCGCCTGCGCCAGCATTGAGCCGAGTCTGAATTCGGCGTTGCCGGGGCAGTTGGAGCTGTCGCTGACCCGCGCCGAGCTCATGCTGGAGGCGCCGCCCAGTGCGGCGGACCTGCCGCGCCTGACGACTCAACTTCGGGAACTGACGGCCGACTGGCCCACCCCGGACGCCATCGTCGGGCGCGGCGGCCTGATCGGACGGGTGGCCGCCGGGACCTACCGGGTGACGCCGGAGATGGCCGAATTTGCCGTGCAGGGCGAAGGGGCACACTATCCGCCCAATCTGGGCGGCCCGCTGGCGCTGGCGCTGGCCGGGGAATACGGTGTGCCCGCCTTCGTGGTGGATCCCCAGAGCGTGGACGAACTGCTGCCCGAGGCGCGCGAGACCGGGGTAAAGGGTCTGCGCCGCCACGCCCAGTTCCACGCCCTGAACGTGCGCGTGGTGGCCCGGCGTGCCGCCCATGACGTGGGCAAGCGCTTGCAGGACGCCCGCGTCGTGGTGGCGCACCTGGGAGCCACCACCAGCATCACGGCTTTCGAGAAGGGCCGCGCGGTGGACACCACTGGAACTGGCCCTGACGGCGGCCCGCTGGGCGCAGTGCAAAGCGGCCCGCTGCCCGCCCGCATGCTGCTGCGGCTGGCCCGCGAGGAGGGTGAGGCGGCGGCGCTGCACCAGCTGTCCGGTGCGGGCGGTTTCCTGTCGTTGGCGGGCAGTGCCAACCTCAAGGACCTGGAAGCGCGGATGGTCAGCGATCCTGCCGTGCAGGCCGCCGCCGCCGCCTTCGTGCATCAGGTGTGCAAGGGCCTGGGCGAGCAGACCGGCGCGCTGACGGGCCGCCCCGACGCGCTGGTCATCACCGGCGGGATTGCCCGCTGGGACGAACTGGTCGACCGCATTGAGCGCCGGGTGGCCTGGATCGCCCCGGTGCTGGTCATTCCCGGCGAACTGGAACTCGAAGCCCTGGCCGAGGGTGCGGGCCGGGTGCTGCTGGGCCTGGACGCCGCCCGTGAATGGCGGCATCCCCAGGCTGCGGCCCCGGAACTCTGAGGACGCCACCGTAATGCCTCGCCGCCGTCCCGTTCGTTCCGCCGCCGAGCCGATCCGGGCCACCAGCATGTGGCGCGTGGATCAGGTGTTTCTGGCCCGCAAGGGCATGCGGGTGGAGGTCACGTCCTCGCTGGTCAACGATCACGGCGGCCTGCGCAACCTGAGCGTCACCGCGCCCACCGACGATCCGCTGGAAGCGGTGCGCCACGCCGCGCGCTTTATCGCCGGGAAGGGCAACGTCAGCGGCGCGCGTCAGGCCCGCGTGCGCTGGACCCGCGAGCAGGCCACCACCGAGCAGGACGCTTTGATTCGCGACCGCCTGCTGGAAGACGAATTCCTGGACGAGTTCGAGGAAACGCTGGCGGCAGTGCGCGATCAGCAGCGCTGACAGAGCCGCAACACTACAGCTTCAGCCCCAGCGTCAGCGAGCCGCCCGGCCACCGTTCCAGTTCCTGAAAGCCCAGGTGACGGTAGAAGCCGATGGCGCGCGTGTTCCCGCCGCCCACGCCCAGATGCACGCCGGGAGACCCCGCCTCCCGTAGCGCTGCGAACAGCCGTTCCAGCATGCGCCGCCCGTTCCCGCCGCCCTGACCGCGCGGCAGCAGATCGATGTGCAGGTGCGAGGGATAGGGTTCCACGATCTCTTGCGAGGCCGTAGGCGGGTGGTGAATCAGGTGAGTCAATCGCTCGTCCGGGGTGCGCTCGGCCTGGGGGATGTCGGTGGGGTCGGCGTACTGGGCGCGCAGGGCCGGCCACCACTCCCGCTCCAGCGTCGCCTCGAACTCCCGCGAGTCGGGCGCGCCGATCACGTAGCCGCAGACGCCCTCTTCGTCCTCCAGCACGAAGGCAAAGTCGGGCGCGTACGCCAGATACGGCCCGGCATAGATGTGGCCCACCAGCAGCCCATCACGGTAGAGGGTCGTGGCGTCGGCCCCGCTGTCCGCCGTCTCCAGGCAGATGCGGTACAGCGTGTCGCGGTCACTGGGCCGGGCAGGGCGAATGGTGAACATGGGGCCATTCAAGCAGATCCGGCCAGGGGAGACAGCCGCCCGGTGGGACGGGTGCGGTGGGTTCCGGTGGTCTACACTGGTCCATGACCATCACCACCAAGGCTGAATTGCAGGGCATGAAACGCGCGGGTTTCGTGGTGGCCGAGACGCTCCGCACCCTGAAAGACGCCATCCGGCCCGGCGTCACGCCCGCCGAACTCGACGCGCTGGCCGGGCAGGTGTTCCGGCAACACGGGGCCACCTCCGCGCCGCGCATGACCTACAACGCGCCCGTCAACGTGTTTGTCAGCGTCAACAACGACATCGTCCACGGCCTGCCGACGCGCCGTCCGCTGGCCGCCGGGGACGTGGTCAGTCTAGACGTCACGCCGTTCGTGGATGGCTTCATTGCCGACGCCGCCGTGACGGTGGCGGTGCCCCCGGCGTCGCCCGCCGCCCTGCAGCTGATCGAATGCACCGAGGCGGCGCTGGGGGTGGCCCTGGCCCCCGCGAAGGTGGGTCAGCCCGTCCACGCCATCGGGCGGGCGGTGGAGACGGAGGTCCGGCGCCGGGGCTTCACCGTCTTGCGGGAACTGTTCGGCCACGGCGTGGGCCGCGCCATCCACGAAGAACCCAACGTGCCCAACTACTTCCGCCCGGTGGACCGCAAGAAGCTGCACGAGGGGCTGGTCATCGCCGTGGAGCCGATGGTCTCGGCGGGCCGCTCGCACCGGGTCAGGACGCGGCGCGACGGGTGGACCCTCAGCACCACCGACGGCGGGCTGGCCGCGCATTTTGAACACACCATCATGATCACCGGGAGCCAGCCGCTGATTCTGACGGCCTGAGCAGCACTCAATTCTCCAAGCGTCAGTGTTCGAGTCGGATGTGCGGTAATCGTCTGTCCAGCCACTCCGGCAGCCACCAGTTCCACTTGCCGGCCAGTTTCAGGAAGGCGGGCACCAGCACCAGGCGCACCAGTGTGGCGTCCAGGGCCACCGCCACGGCCAGCCCCAGGCCGATGCTCTTGGTGGCGACCACCCGCCCGAACATGAAGGCCACAAAGACAATGAACATGATCACGGCGGCGCTGGTGATGATGCGCGCGGTGTGGCCCACCGCCAGCACCACGGCCTCGTCGTTGTTCCTGCCGCGCAGCACTTCCTCCTGCACGCGCGAGAGCAGGAAGATCTCGTAGTCCATGCTCAGGCCGAACATCACGGCGAACAGCAGCACCGGCAGCGAGGCGTCCAGCACGCCCACATCGGCGGGAATGCCCAGCGGCGCGGCCAGAAAGCCCTCCTGCACGATCAGCGTGACCACCCCCACCGCCGCGCCCACGGTCAGGGCATTCATCACGATGCTTTTCAGGGGAATTAAAAGGCTGCGGAAGGCCACCATCAGCAGCAGGAAGGTGCCGGTAAACACCACCGCGATCACCCCCGGCAGCGTGCCGATGATGGCGCGGCTGAACTCCTCGCCGCCCACAGGTGCGCCGCCCAGCAGGTAGACGTAACCGCTGGCATTCAGTGCCGCGCGCACCCGGCCCTCAAACGCGGCGATGTCCTGGGCGCGCAACGTATCGTCCGGCACCACCGTCACGCGCAGCAACTCGCGGTCCGCGCTGAACGAGCGGCGGGTCAGCAGGCTCAGCGCCTCCAGTCCCCCGGTGCCCGCCCCGGCCAGATCGGCGGGGGTCAGGAAGGGGCTGATCACGGCCTTCACGTCCGGCAGGGCGCGCAGATCGTTCACCACGGCCTGGAATCTGTCCCGGTCTGCCGGAGTGTACCGCTCGCCTTTCAGGTCCAGAATCACCTCAAACTGGCTCAGGAGGCCGCCCGCGCCCAATTCCCGCACGTCGCTCAGGGCGTCGCGGCTGGGCACGCCGGGCACCAGCCCCCATGCCCCCGCGTAGCCGGTCTTCAGTCCCAGCGCAGGCACGGCCAGCGCCAGCAGGAAGACGGTGGACAGCACCACGCCCAGCACGGGCCGAGCGGTCACCCGCCGCGCAAACGCGGTCCACGCCGCTGACGCCGCGCCGCTCTGCGCCCAGGTGACTTTCAGCAGGCGCGGGCTGTTGACCCGTTCGCCCAATAGCGCCAGCAACGCAGGCAGCGCGGTCAGGCTGGCCAGCACCGTCAGAATCACGGCCAGCACCCCGCCGATGCCGATGCTGCGGACAAAGGCCACCGGCGGCAGGATCAGGCCCGCCATCGCGATGCCCACGGTCATGCCGCTGAAGGCTACGCTGCGGCCCGCGGTCATCACGGTGCGGGCGGCGGCGGCCCTGGAATCCGGCTCACGCCCCAACTCCTCGCGGAAACGGTTGACCATCAGCAGGGCGTAGTCGATGCCCGCGCCCAGGCCCAGCATGGTGATCACGCTCTGAGCGAAGGTGCTGACCGGCATCAGAAAGGTCAGGCCGTACAGGGCGGCCATCGCCACGGAGATGCTCAGCAGGCCCACCGCCAGCGGCAACCCTGTCGCCACCAGCGCCCCGAAGACCAGCAGCAGCAGCCCGCCGATCAGCGGCAGCGCCGTGAACTCGCTGCGCTTGGTGTCGGACTCGGCAAACTCGGTGAAGTCGTCGGCAATCGCCTGCCCGCCGGTCACGCGGATGCTCAGGTTCTCGCCTTGCACGCCGCGCACGTACTGCCGCACGTTGGCCAGCGCCTCGGTGCCCCCCTCCTGTAAGGGAATCTGCGCCACGGTCAGGGCCAGCACGCCGTCCTGCGCCTGCGTGGGCACCGGGCCGCCGGTGGTGGCCGGCACGACGCGCGAGACGCCCGCCACGGTTTCCAGACCCTCCACAAACGCGCCGTAAATCTGCCGACCCTCCGGCGTGTTCAGCGGCGGGGTGCTGCGGGTGACCAGAATGGCGGTGTTGGTGTCGCGCTCGCCGAAGCGCTCTCGCAACAGGGCGCTGACGGTGTTGGCCTCCGAGTGGGTCAGGCCTCCCGCCGGATCGGCGTTTAATGCTGCCGGGGCGCGGGCGGCCAGCGGCAGGCTCAGCGCGGCGGCAACAATCCACACCGCCAGCACCGCCCAGGGGTGTCGGGACGCGAGGCGGGCCAGGAAATGCACGCCCTGGACTGTAGAGCATTGGGCGAAGTGGAACCTCTGCCATTCGTCCTGTGCGGCGGCCTATTCCGAGGTGTGGCGGCGTTTCATTACGCCCCACACAGAACGCGCTATCCTGGCGGGCGATGCCTGCTGTTCAGACTCCCGCCGACACCGACGCCCGCGCCCTGGAAACCTTGAGCCGGGTGTGGGGTTACGCGGCGTTCCGGGACGTGCAGGCCGACATCGTGCGGACGGTGGTGGAAGGGCAGAACGCGCTGGTGCTGATGCCCACCGGCGGCGGCAAGAGCCTGTGCTATCAGGTGCCCAGCCTGCTGCGCCCCGGCACCGGCATCGTGGTCTCGCCCCTGATTGCGCTGATGAAAGATCAGGTGGACGCGCTGCGGCAATTCGGGGTGCGGGCCGCGTTCCTGAACTCCAGCCTGGATCTCCAGAGTGTGCGGGAAGTGGAGGCGGCGCTGCTGGCTGGGGAACTCGACATGCTGTACGTGGCCCCGGAACGGCTTCTCCTCCCGCGTACCTTGGATCTCCTGGAACGCGCCCCGGTGGCCCTGTTCGCCATCGACGAGGCGCACTGCGTCTCGCAGTGGGGTCACGATTTCCGGCCCGAATACGGGCAACTGGGCGTGCTGCCCCGGCGTTTTCCCGACATTCCGCGCGTGGCCCTGACCGCCACCGCCGATGACCGCACGCGCGCCGACATCCTGCGGGTGCTGGAGTTGCGCGGCGCGGCGCAGTTCATCTCCAGTTTTGACCGCCCAAATATCCAGTACCGGGTGGCGAACAAGGAAGGCCCCAAGACCCAGCTGCTGGACTTCATCCACGCCGAACACCGGGGCGACGCGGGCATCGTGTACTGCCTGTCGCGCAAGTCGGTGGAGGGGACCGCGCAGTGGCTGGCGACTCAGGGCATCGACGCCGTGCCGTACCACGCGGGCCTGTCGCCGCGCGAGCGCAGCCACGCGCAGGAACGCTTTCTGAACGACGAGGGCGTGGTGGTGGTGGCGACGGTGGCCTTCGGCATGGGCATCGACAAGCCCAACGTGCGTTTCGTGGCCCACCTGGATCTGCCCAAGAGCATGGAGGGCTACTACCAGGAAACGGGCCGCGCCGGGCGCGACGGCCTGCCCAGCACCGCGTGGATGGTCTACGGGCTGGCCGACGTGGTGAACGTGAAGCGCATGCTCTCGCAGAGCGACGCCCCCGAAGACGTCAAGCGCGTGGAGGCCGCCAAACTGGACGCCCTGCTGACCTACTGCGAGGCCGCCACCTGCCGCCGCAACCTGCTGCTGGCCTACTTTGGCGAGGAGAGGAGCGAACCCTGCGGCAACTGCGACATCTGTCTGAACCCGCCGCGCGTGCGCGACGCCACCCGCGAGGCGCAGATGGCCCTGTCGGCGGCCATCCGCACCGGCAACCGCTTCGGCGCGGCCCACCTGACCGACGTGCTGCTGGGCCAGCCCACCGAGAAAGTCGTGGGCATGGGTCACCACCTGCTGCCCACCTTTGGCGTCGGCAAGGGTCACGACGAGAAGATGTGGCGCGGCCTCATTCGCCAGCTGGTCAGCCTGGGCCACCTGTCGGCGGGCGAGCACCACGGTCTGAGCGCCACCGGCAAGTCCCGCGCCCTGCTGAAGGGCGAGACCACGCTGATGCTGCGCGAGGACAGCCTGCTGCCCCGCGAGCGGGTGAAGAAGCGTGACCGGGACGCTTCCCGCTCTGGCCGCGCCCCGGTGGATTCACACGACGCCCCGCTGTTCGAGGCGCTGCGGGCGTGGCGACTCCAGCTCGCGCGGGAAAGGGCGGTGCCGCCCTACGCCATCTTCAGCGACGCCACCCTCAAGGCCATCTGCGAGCTGCGCCCCGGCAGCGCGGCCACCCTGGGAACAGTGAGCGGCGTGGGCCAGCGCAAACTGGCCGAGTACGGCGAGGACGTGCTGAACATCGTGCGTGAACATTCGGGCAGCGAACGGGCGCGCCCCACCCTGCCCGCCGAACGTGGGGCCAGGGAAAACAGCGCGGTGCTGGGGCTGTTGCGCGGCAGGGAAGAACGAACTCCAGTCCAGCCCGCTCCATCTCTCTTTTCAGCCCCAACGCCGGCAAAGGACACTCCCCCGGCCACCGCCAACCCCGAAGTGGCCGAAGCGTTGCGCGAACTGCGCCGCGAGTTGACCCGCGAAACCGGCCACAGCGCCTTCGTGATCTTTCCGAATGCCACGCTGGACGCCCTGGCCGCCGCCTCTCCGCGCAGTCTGGCTGAGCTGGAGGGACTGCCCGGCATGGGGCCGAAGCGCATTGAAAATTACGGCGAACGCATTGTGGACGCGGTGCGGACCGTGCTGGGGGCCTGAGGGGGCCGTCGCTGCCCGGCCTACGCCTGACCCTCCACAGGGCCGCTGCCCGCTTTCAGCTTGCCCTTCTCACGGTTGTTCGCGTCGATCTCCCGCTCCAGAAAATAGTTCAGCGCGGTGCGGATCAGGGCGATGGCCCCCAGCTTGCCGATGTCCTCCCAGGTGGGGGCGATGGCGGTCAGCAGGATGTCGGCGGCCAGCAGGAATTCCAGCGCAATGGCGAGCCAGCGGCCCAGTTGCAGGCGCAGGTTCTGCTTGGCCTCGTCGTTGGCCCCAGCGTCGCGCGGCAGGAACAGGGCGCGCAGCGAACGCCACAGCGCCTGCACGATGGCGGCGGCGATAACCAGCGCCGCCGCGAACTCGGCCAGCGAGGCGATGGCCCGCGCGCCCAGTTGCACGGTCTGTTCGGCGGTCTCCAGCACCTGACAACTCTAGGCGCTTACAGCGTCAGCGCCAACCCCACCGCCTCGCGCAGGCCGCCATCGTCCACGTGGCCCACCGTGTAGCGCGCGGCGGCCAGGGCAGGCGGATCGGCGTTGCCCATCGCCACCGGGTGGCCCACCACGCGCATGGCGCTGACGTCGTTCTCGCCGTCGCCCACCATCATCACCCGCGTCATGTCCAGGCCGTATTCCGCCGCGATCCGCCGCACCGCGCTGCCCTTGCTGATGCCCGCGCGGGTCATGCTGATGAACATGGTGTCGGGCATGGCCGGGCTGCCCGCCGGATGGAGATCCAGGCCCGGATGCGGCTCGGCCGTGACCGCCGCCTCCTGCTCGCGCGGCACCACCCACTGCGCCCGCACCCGCGTGCCCACCAGCGAGTCGGGGGTGCGCGGATCGTACGGCACGCCCAGCAGCGCGGCGTGGCGCTCGGCCAGCATGCCCGGCTTGGTCACGCCGAATTCGGTGTCGGTGTAGACCTCCAGCAGGCGGTTCTCGGCGTGCGCGCGGGCGGTCAGCAGGGGCAGCACGCCCTCGGGCAGCGCCTCGGACAGGCTGTCTCCTGTATCCACCCGCACCACGCTGGCCCCGTTCTGAAAGACGTGCCAGCCGTCCGCGTCCAGCCGCCGCGCGTACTCCAGCGCATTGCCAATGGCGGGCCGCCCGCTGCACAGCGCAATACGCACGCCGCGCGCCCGCGCGTCCGCCAGTGCCGCCCACACGTCGTCCCGCACGGTGTTGTCCGTGCCGATTAAAGTTCCGTCCACATCCACACAAATCAGTCCCAGCATGGGCGGCAGTCTAGGGGCTGGGCAGCTGGGCGGGACGGGGGAGGATAGATCGCAGGCCCCATCCAATGGCGCTGGATGCTCATACGGACTCCGATTGAAAGGTGTTGAAAACACCTGGAGATCCGAGCAGAGCGAGCAAGAGAAAAACGGGTTCCGGACGTGGAGTGTAGAAACCGGCGCTGTCCCGATTTCTACACGAAACAAACGGAATCCGTATCAGTCCCCCGGCGCCCCGCGCTTCCACAGCCCCTCGCGCTCCAGCACCGCGCAGCCGCCGACATGGACGGCCACCACCGCGTCGCCGCGCATTTCCACCTCCACCTCCACCTCGCCGGGGGTGCCCAGCGCGTGGCCCTGGTAGATCACGCCGCAGGCCCGCCCGGCGCGCACCGGCAGGCGGCCCCCGTGGGCCAGCAGGGCCATCAGCGCCCCGCCCGCGCTGCCGGTCACCGGGTCTTCCGGAATGCCCAGCGCCGGGGCAAAATCGCGCGCCGCGAACCGGTTGACGCCCATCGGGGCGTAGGCGTAGACGCTGCCCACGTCCAGCGCCTCGCTGAGCATGACGATGCGTTCCAGATCCGGGTCCAGGGCGTCCAGGATCAGTGGGTCCAGCAGCGGCACGAAAGCGCTCCACAGGCCCGTGCTGGCGGCGGCCATCGGCAGGCCGCGGTGAATCATGCGGGCGTCGATGCCCAGCGCCTCGGCCAGTTCGGCGCGCAGAGAGGTGGGTAGGGGGCGGGTCTCGTGGCGCTGATGCTGCATCCAGACCTGCTGCGGCACCCCCGCCTCGCTGATCAGACGCAGGGGGACCCGGCCCGCCAGGGTTTCAAGTTCCAGCGCCCCGCCTCGCCAGTGGCCCGATTGCGCCAGCATCAGCCCCAGCGCCAGCGTGGCGTGGCCGCAGAACTCCACCTCCTGGGTGGGCGTGAAGTAGCGCACCCGCACGGCGGAGCGGCCCGTATGGTTGACCGACAGGCGGGTCACGAACACGGTTTCGGGCGCCCCCAGAAAGGCGGCCAGTTCGCGCATCTCGGCCTCGCTCAGCCCGGCGGCGTCCAGCACCACGCCCGCGCGGTTGCCCTGGCCCGGCGTGCGCGTGAAGGCGCTGACCTCGCTGTAGGCGATCATGGGGCCAATTTAGCGCGCCGCGCCGGGCAGGGCGAGGGACAGGCGTCAGCGGGGATTGGGGGGTGAAAGGCCGGAGCACGGTGCGGCGTTGCTGTCACCCACCGAACAGGGCGAGGCCGGCCTGGGGACGCTGGTCCCGCGGCCGGCCTCGCCCGTCCTGCCTCCTTACTTCAGGCTGGCCAGGGTCTTCCGGGCGGCCTCCAGATCGCGCTTCTGCCAGAAGGTCTCGGCGGGCAGGGCAATGGCCTTCTGCAGTTCGGCGGCGGCCTCGGCCTTGCGCTTCTGGAGAATCAGGGCGTTGGCGTACTCGATGTGATGGACGGCCACGTTGGGCTCCAGCGCAAAGGCCTTCTCGAAGTTGGGGGCGATCTGGTTCTTGTCCGCTCCGGTGGCGCGGCGGGCGATAAAGCCCTTCTCGTCCAGGTTGGCGTGCCACAGCCCCAGCGCGACGTAAGCTCCGGCCAGCTTGGGGTCAAGCTTGATGGCCTGATCCAGATTCTTCTTCATGTCCCCGGCCAGTCCCAGGCTCTGCAGGATGCCCGAGAACTGCGCCAGACGGCCCTGGGCGCGGGCCAGTTCGAAGTAGGCGTCGGCGTTGTTCTTGTCCTTGGCAATGGCACTCTTGGCGTAGTCCTGGGCCTTCTGGAACAGCGCTTTTTTCTGGGCGTCGGCAACCAGTCCGGCCCCGGCGGTGGTGGCCTCGGCGGCCAGGGCCAGGCCCGCGCTGGTGTTCAGGGCGGCGGCGGCCAGCGCCGCTTCCTGCCACTTGCCCGAGTCGTAAAGGGCCTGGGCCGCCGCCTGGCTCTGGGCGGAGGCGGTGGTCACGAGGGCGGCGGTCAGGGCGGCGATCAGCATGGGGGTACGCATAGGGATTCTCCAGGGGGGGGCCAGACAACTGGCCGAAAAGGGATGGATTTGAAGGCTACGCCGAGTATACACAGCCCGGTGCCGGGTTGCTGATGGACCCGTCAGGTACGCTGGCCCGGCCTTTTTCTGCACCGGGTCTATTTCGCCCGCCGGGGATGCTACCGTGGGAGCCATCGTGGACTACAGGGCGGTGCTGGCCGAGCTGCGCGCCCACCTGCCGCCGGAGCCGGGCGGAGGTGCGGGGGCGCGGCGCGGCAGCCTGCGCTGGCTGGAGGGCGAGATGCGGGCGCGCGGGGCCGGCGGCGCAGCGGTGCGGAACATCATCTACCGCGACATCGGCACGGCGGCGGACCGCGACACCCTGCGGGCTATCCTGGCCGAACTGGCCGCCGGGGTGGGCCGCCCGCTGCCCGAAACGTCCGCCGTTCCGTCGCCCACGCCGCTGCCGGCCGAACTGGAACTGCTGGGCCGCAGCAAGAAGCGGGCCTACCGGCAGTTCCTGGCTGGCGTGCGGGCGGGCCGCGCCCCCCGGCTGGTTGTGACCGGCCGGGCCGGGGCGGGCAAGACCGTGCTGCTTGACAGCCTGGACGCGGCCCTGCGCGGCGCTGGCGTGCCCGTCAGGCGGCTGTTTCTGTCCGGCGACGTGTCGGGGCTGCTGGGGCTGGCGGCGTCCGGCAGCGCCTACGCGCAACTGGCGGCGGCGCAGGCGGAGGCCGTGCGCCGTCAGTTTCCGGCGGCTGGCGCGCTGCTGGTCCGCGTGACCGACGACCTGAATTTCGCGGGCCAGCCGCCGCGCCGCACCGACGGTTCGGTGGCCTCCGCCGCGCGCTGGGCCGCCGAACACCTGCTGAGCGCCGCGCCGCCGGGGCTGGCCGTGCTGCTGGCACTGGAAAAGGCCGACGCCGACGATCTCGGCCCGCACCCTCCCGAGACCATCGCGCTGCACCCGCCCACCCCCGCCGAGGCGCGCGGCTACCTGATGGCCCGGCTGGGCGTGCCCCGCGCTGAAGCCGAGGAGCTGGTGGCCGAGACCGGACGCCATCTGGACCGCCTGAGCCTGCTGGTGCGCCTGCGGGGAGGGGAGGCCGGGCCGCACATGCCGGCCCTGCTGGCGGACCCTGACCTCCAGCGGCTGATCGGGGCGACGGCGGCGCTGGCGGCCAGCACGCCGCATCTGCCCTCCGCAGCGTGGGCACCGGAACTGCTGCGGGCCGCTCTGGGCACGGAACTCCGGCAACTGCCCCCGCACGCCCGCGCCCTGCTGGCCGGCTCGGACGCGCTGGGCTGGACCCCCACGCCCGCCCTGCGTGCCGCCTGGACCGGAGTGGCGGCGGCCGAGCGGACGCGGGCGCTGGCCAGGCTGGCCAACCTGACCTCGGGGGAGTGTCGCCCCATCCGGCTGGCCGCGCTGGCCGCGCTGGAGGACTGGCCTGCGCTGGCGGCCCAGGTGCGGACGTCGCCCGACGACGCGCGCTGGTTGCCGCCGCTGTGGCCGGCCATCCGTGACGGGGCGGCGGGCGAGACCCGCGACGATCTGGCGGGGGCGGTGGTGCGGCACTCGGCGGGTCGGGGCGACTACCACGACGCGGGCCTGCGTGACGCGCTGTTCACGCTGTTCGGGGCCGCGCGCCCCCCGGTACGGGCCTGGGCACGCGTCAAGCTGGCCGAGAGCAGTCTGGAAGCCGGGAACATGACGGCGGCGGCCGAACAGCTGGCCCACCCGGAGGTGGCCGCCGTGCTCTCGGCCGCCTCACCGGCGCGCGAGCCGTGGGCGGTGGCGGCCTGTGCCGACGCGCTGCTGGTGCAGGCCGCCCTGGCCCGCTGGGCGGGCGACTTGGAGGCCGCCACGCGCGCCGTCTCCGACCCGCGCACGGCGGTGGGCGGCCCCCGCGCCGGGCTGTGGCGCGGGTTGATCGCCAAGGATGCCGGGCGCTGGGACGAGGCGCTGGCCGCCCTGGCTGCCGTGCCGGCCTCCAGCCCGCTGCTCTCGGCCCGCGCCCGCTATCAGGAGGGCGACTTGCGGCTGCGCCTGGGTCAGCCGGCCGCCGCGCTCTCGGCGCTGCGCGACGCCACCACCCGGCTGGAAGCGGCCGGTGCGGGCGAGGAGGAACGCGCCCGCGTGCTGGCCCGCAGCGCCACCGCCCTGCGCCGCCTGGGCCGCCCTCAAGAGGCGCAGGCCGTCCTGGGCCATGCGCTGGCGCTGCTGCCCCCCGATCCACGCCGCCACGCCGATCACGTGCCCCGCGCCCGCCTGCTCTCGGAGGGCCTGCCGGTGCTGCTGGCGCTGGGCCGCCCGGACGACGCGCTGGCGGTCTCGGCCCGGACACTGACCCTGCTGGAAGGCCGCAGCGCCCGCCCCGCCGAGGTGCGCTACCGCCAGCGCCGCACCCGCTACCGGGTGGCCCTGGCCTACCTGACGCGCGGGCTGGGCGGCGCGTACCTGCAGCCCTTGCTGGGTCCGGTGCGTGACCATCCCGACCTGCGGCAGGCCCGCACGCTGCTGGACGACCTGATCGCCCAGCCCGTGACGGGCAGCGACCGCGACGCCATCCTGCTGTTCGACATGCTCCTGAGCCGCGCCCTGGCGGACCCCGATCCGGCGGCGGCGCTGGCGTCGGTGGACCGCGCCGTGGCCCTGGCCGCCCACCCCTACGAGGGGGGCCAGGCCCGCGCCATGCGCGCCGAGGTGCTGCTGCGCTCTGCCCGCCCCGCCGACGCCCTGGCCGAGCTGAACCGCGCCCACGCCCTGCTGCGCCGCGTTCAGCCGGGGCTGGGTGACGCGCCCGATCCCGGGTTGCAGGCGCAACTGCTGACCCTGGAAGCGGCCTCCACCCTCAGTGACGGCGTGCCGACGATTCAGTGGCTGCGCGCGGCGCTATCGCACCCGGCGCTGGCCCCCTTCCGTGCGGGCGTGTGGCGGGCGCTGGGGCGGGCTCTAGAGGACAGTGGTGAGGCCTGGGCGCTGCTGCGCGGCCTGCACGGTCCCCAAGCTGACGCCTTGGCCCACCTGCGCCCCGGCGACGCCCTGTGGCTGCTGGAGCTGGGGGAGACAGGCAACGAACTGCCGTGACCGTGAGATTGAACCTCTCCTGATTTTTTAGGAGAGGCGGGGGTTGCCCCTCAGTGCCCCAGAATCTTGCCCAGGAACTGCTTGGCCCGCTCGTGCTTGGGGTTGTTGTAGAAGTCCTCGGGGGTGGTGTCCTCCACGACGTTGCCCCCATCGAAGAACAGCAATCGGTCGGCCACCTCGCGGGCAAAGCCCATCTCGTGGGTGACCACCAGCATGGTCATGCCGCCGCGCGCCAGATCCTTCATCACGTCCAGTACCTCCTTGATCATTTCCGGATCCAGGGCGCTGGTCGGCTCGTCGAACAGCATGACCTTGGGGTCCATCGCCAGGGCGCGGGCAATGGCCACCCGCTGCTGCTGGCCGCCCGACAGCTGGGCCGGGTACTTGTGCGCCTGTTCCTCGATGTCCACCCGGCGCAGCAGCTCCAGCCCGCGCCGCTCGGCCTCGGCCTTGTCCGTCTTGCGGACGCGGGTGGGGGCCAGCGTGATGTTCTCCAGCACGGTCAGGTGCGGAAACAGGTTGAACGACTGAAACACCATGCCCACCTCGCGGCGGATGGCGTCGAGGTTGCCCTTGCCGTTCAGCGGAATGCCGTCCACGGTGATGCTGCCGCCGTCGTGGGGATCCAGCGCGTTGATGGTGCGAATAAAGGTGCTCTTGCCGCTGCCCGACGGCCCGATGATGACCACCACCTCGCCCGCGCGCACGCTCAGGTTGACGCCCTTCAGGGCCTGGAAACTGCCGAAATGCTTCTGGACGTTCTCGGCCTGAATGATCGGCGCACCTGATGAGCGGTCTTTGGCGAGAGAGGTCATACGTGCAACTGTATCCGAGCGAACGGGGCGCAGCTAGAGAGGCCGGGTTCAGAACGTGCCAGACACGCAGGACGGGGTTTGAGGCCAGCTGACCGATCTTTATGGAAGCGCGTCCAATTCACACCATGTGCTAAGCTTCCAAAACTCTCAACTTTTTTGCGGCCTGCTTGCCCTGCAGGACTGCGCTCACGGAGGATCCACATGAAGAAACGCAACACGCAGTTGATGACCGCCGCCGTTCTCGGCACCGCCGCCCTGTTTACCGGCGCAGCGCTGGCCCAGGGCACCACCTTTCTGACCATCGGCTCGGGCAGCACCACCGGCGTCTACTTTCCTGTCGCCACCGGCATGGCGAAGATGATCAACGATTCGGGCAGCGGTATCCGCGCCAACGCCCGTTCCACCGGCGGCAGCGTCTTCAACATGAACGCCATGGCGACCGGCGAACTGAACGCCGCCGTGGCCCAGAACGACGTGGTGTACTACGCCTACACCGGCACCGGCCTGGACGCCTTCAAGGGCAAGCCCGACAAGAAGATTCGCACCATGGCTGTGCTGTACCCCGAAGTGCTGCACGTCCTGGCCCGCAAGGATTCAGGCATCAACAGCATCGCCGACCTCAAGGGCAAGAAAGTCGTGATCGGTGACCTGGGTTCCGGCACCGAGCAGACCGCCGCGCAGGTGATGGAAGCCTACGGCCTGAAGTTCGATGATCTGGGGCAGGCGTTGCGGGTCTCGCCGTCGCAGGGCATCAGCCTGATGCAGGACAAGCGCGCCGACGCCCTGTTCTACACCGTGGGCGTGGGCGCCAGCGCCATTGCCCAGATCGCCCAGACGGTGGACGTGAAACTGGTGCCGGTGGCTGGCAACCAGGCCACCGCCCTGCTCAAGAAGTACCCCTTCTACGTGCGCTACAACATTCCCGCCAAGAGCTACAAGGGCATCGACGCCACCGTGCCCGGCGTGGCGGTGCAGGCCACCCTGGTCACCACCAGCGACGAGAGCGAGGACACCATCTACAAGGCGATGAAGGCCGCGTTTGGTGACGAGAAGGCGCTGAAGGCCATTCATCCGGCCCTGGGCACCAACTTCTCCTACGCCAAGGCGGTCAAGGGCCTGCCCGCCCCGCTGCACCCCGGCGCCGTCAAGTTCTTCAAGGAACAGGGCGTCAGCGTCAAGTAAGGTCACTCGAACGCAGAGAGGGGGCCAGCCAAACATTTATCGGGAGGCTGGCCCCCTCCCCGTTGAAAAGGAGATGAGCAACGAGTGAGTGATCCCACAAGACCGATCAGTACAGACCCCAGCCTGGAGCCGCCGGGCACCGAGATGACCGAGGGCGAACGCCGCGCCCTGGAGATGGTGGAGGCCGCCGAAACGGGCGGGCGCAAACTGTGGGGCTGGCAAAAGACGCTGGTGACCGTCATCGCCGTCGCGTGGTGTATCTACCAGATGTACGCCGCGCAGGTGGGCAACATCGACACCCTGACGCTGCGGGCCATTCACCTGGCCTTCGCCTTCAGCCTGGCCTACCTGGTCTTTCCCTTCCGCAAGTCGCCGGGAAAGCCGCAGACGCGGGTGCCGTGGTACGACTGGATTCTGGGGCTGCTGGCGACGGGGACCGCCATTTACCTGATCGTGCAGTACCCATCGATTGCCACGGTGCAGGGTGGGGTGCTCACCAACGTGGACGTCTGGATTGGCAGCGGCATGGTGCTGCTGCTGCTGCTGGCCGCGTGGCGCACCATCGGCATCGCCATGCCCATTGTGGCGTCAGTCTTTATGCTGTACGCGCTGACCGGGCCGCGCGGGTTGATCCGGGGTGACCTGGGGCCGCAGCTGCAATTGCACGCCGGGCAGACGTGGCCGCAGGTGGTGGGCCAGCTGTTCGCCAACACCGAGGGCATCTTCGGCACCGCGATTGGTGTCTCGGCGCAGATCGTCTTCCTGTTCGTGCTGTTCGGGGCCGTGTTCGACAAGCTGGGGGCCGGCGACTGGTTCATGAACGTGGCGCAGGGGGCGCTGGGCGGCTTCCGGGGCGGCCCGGCCAAGGCCAGCGTCCTGAGCAGCGCGCTGAACGGCATCATCAGCGGCTCGGCGGTCAGCAACGTGGTCACCGGCGGCAACATCACCATCGGCACCATGAAGCGGGTGGGCTACAGCGCCGAGAAGGCCGGGGCCATCGAGGTGGCCAGCAGCAGCAACGGCCAGCTGATGCCCCCGGTGATGGGCGCGGCGGCCTTTATCATGGCGCAGAACCTGAACATCGAGTACCGCACGCTGATTCTGGCGGCGGCGATTCCGGCCTTCCTGTGCTACGGCGCGCTGCTGGTGGTGGTGCATCTGGAGGCGCTGAAGCTGGGCCTCAAGGGCCTGCCCAGAAATGAGCTGCCGCGCGTGCGCCAGACGCTGGTCAAGGGCTGGTACTACCTGGTGCCGCTGGTGTACCTGATCGGCACGCTGACCATCAATCCCGAGGCCACCCCTGAGCGCGTCGCCCTGAATACCATTTTCATGATGATCGCCATGATGTTCATTCAGGAGGTCTACTTCGGGCGCAAGCACGGCCTCAGCGTGGGGCAGGGACTGATCGACGGTGGCCGGAAACTGATCGAGGCCTTCGAGAGCGGCGCGCGCAGCATGATCGGCATCGCCATCGCCACCGCCGCCGCCGGGATCATCGTCGGCATCGTGACCATCACCGGGCTGGGCTTCGGGCTGGCCGACATCGTGCAGCTGGTCAGCGACGGCGTCCGCAACCTGCTGATGGGCGTGGTGGGATTGATTCCGGGGCTGGACGCCGGGGCCATCGCCGGCTTCGGGGCCATATTGATCGTGCTGATGATGGCGCAGCTGATCGCGCTGATCCTGGGCATGGGGTTGCCCACCACCGCCAACTACATCCTGATGAGCGCCCTGATCGTGCCGATCATCGCCAAGATCGCGGGGCTGGACAACAGCAACCCGGTGCAGATGCTCCCGGTGCACATGTTCGTCTTCTACTTCGGCATCATGGCCGACAGCACGCCGCCGGTGGCGCTGGCGGCCTTTGCGGCGGCGGCCATCAGCGGCGGCAACCCGGTGTCCACGGGCGTGCAGGCCTTCAAGTACGAACTTCGCACGGCGCTGCTGGCCTACATGCTGTTCTTCAACCCGCAACTGCTGCTGATCGCCAACAATAGGCTCAGCGGGCTGGGCTTCGGCGACGCGGTGTTCATGATCCTGTTCGCGTTCATCGGGCTGGTGGCCTTCAGCGCGGCGACCATGCGTTTCCTGCACCGCAAGACCAACCCCTTGCAGGCGCTGCTGCTGCTCATTGCCTCGTTCATGCTGATCATTCCCACCCATCTGCTGGTCAATCTGCTGGCGCTGGGCCTGATTGCCGCCGTCTACTTCTGGCAGAAGGCGGGCAGCCGCCGCGAGCCGCCGACGTCGCTGCCCGCTGCGGCCTAGAGCAGTTGTCAAAAGTGCTGTTTGCTTTTGACCGAACGGACTGGCACAGCTCGCAGAGAGTGAGTGAATTTCAACGAGCAGTTGGGACTGATTCAGCTCCGCAGGAGAGAATGGAGGCATCAGAAGTCTTTTTTCTGATGCAGCAATTCGGACAAATGCTCTAGCCTGAGCAGTCCTGACCCCTCTGATTTCTTCACGTCCCCGCCCTGAGCCGCGGGGGCGCTTCTTTTGGCCCGCCGAAGTGGCAGGATAGGGAACATGACCCTGCCGCCTTCTCCCGCGCCGCGTCCGCCGGCGGGTGACTGGCGGGCGGCGCGCGACGTGCGTGACCTGATCCGTCGGCTGTGGGCCATGCCCGTGGTGCGCCTGATCTTCTACGCGGTGCTGACTGTGCTGGCCGTGCGCGCCCTGCTGTGGGGCAGCCAGCTGCTGGCCAGCGTGCTGCTGACGGTGCTGACCGCCTACGGCCTGGCCTTTCTGGTCAACCCCATTCTGGAGTGGCTGGAGCGCCGCCGGGTGGGGCGCATGGTGGGGGTGCTGCTGCTGCTGCTGCTGCTGCTGGGCCTGACCACGCTGCTGATCATGACCCTCAGCCAGCAGATCGCCGGCCTGATCTCCGGGATTCCGGTGATCGCCATCAACCTCAAGATTGCGCTGTTCAACGTGCTGGACAGGCTGGACAGCATTCAGGGCGTGCAGGGCCTGAAAGCCAGCGTCAGCACCTACATCGACGAGCAGACCAACAACATCACCGAGAACGCCGGGCCGCTGCTGGAACGGCTGCTGAACTCGGGCCCCAACGTGCTGAACACGCTGTCCAATCTGGTGGGCTGGCTGGGGCAGCTGGGCTTTATCGTGACGCTGGCGGCGTACTTCATGCTGGACTACGAGCGGGTGGGCCACAGTCTGCTGCGCGTGTTTCCGCGCCAGTCGCAGCCCACCGTGCTGCGGCTCGCGGAGGACGTGAGCCAGAGCTTCGGCGGCTTCCTGCGCGGTCAGCTGCTGCTGATGCTGACCGGCGCGGTGCTGTCCACGCTGGGCCTGCTGGCCCTGAACGTGCCGAACGCGTTGGCCCTGGGCGCCCTGAGCGGCCTGCTGAGTCTGGTGCCGTACATCGGGATCGTGCTGGCCGCCGTGGCCGCCATGTTGCAGGCGATTCCGCAGGGTGGGCTGACCATCGGGCTGGTGGCGGCGCTGTTCTTCGTTATCAACCAGTTGCAGGGCAACGTGCTGGGGCCGCTGATCATGGGCCGGGTGGTCAGCCTCAGCCCGGCGGCGATCCTGATCGCGCTGCTCGTCGGGCTGGCGCTGGCGGGGCCGGTGGGCGCGATCATCGCCATTCCCACCGCCACGCTGCTCAAGCGCTGGCTGGAACGTTACTGGATGACCAGCGCCGCGTACCGGGGCGTGGGGGGCGCGGTGCCTGAGGAACTGCAGGACGGGGCGCAGCGGTGAGCGGCCCCGTCTGGGTGCTGTCGGGCAGTCCGGGGGTGGGCAAGTCCAGCGTGGCCCACGCCCTGTTACAGCACTACCCGCGCGGCCTGCACCTGCCGGTGGACGATCTGCGCGAATTCGTGGTGTCGGGTCTGGTGCCGCCCAGCCTCAATCACCCGCCCGAGGCTGTCCGGCAGTTTGAGCTGGCCCGCCGCGCCGCCGCTTTTCATGCCCGGCTGTACGCGGAGGCAGGCTTCGCGGTGGCCGTGGACGACGTGCTGTGGTCCGCCGATCTGGAGGCGATGCGCGTTCACTGGGCCGGACTGGACGTCCGCCCGGTCTTCTTGTGCCCCACGCTGGAGGTCACGCAGGCACGCAACGCGGCCCGCACCGGCAAGGCCTTCGACACGCAAAGTCTGGTGCCGATGATCGCGGCCCTTCATCCGGCCATGCCGCCCGCCGAGTACCGCGCGGCGGGGTGGCGGGTGCTGGACACCTCCGGCCTGAGTCTCGAGCAGACCGTCGCTCAACTGTTGGGCTAGCCGATCACCCGTTTCACCGTGGCCGACAGCCGGGGTGGGTACAGCAGGGCGAACTGGCCGTGGTGGTCGGCCCACACGCGCGAGAAGTCGTCGTAGCCCATCGCCACGTAGCCCAGCAACGGATCCATCAGGTAGGTCTGGCGGGCGGCGTCGTTGTAGCCCACCACCACGCGCCAGTGCGGAATCGCCTGCCCGCGCGGGCTGACGTAGGTTTGCAGGGCAATGACCGGCACGCCGTTCTTGATCGCGGCCCGCACGGTGTTCAGCGAGCCGCCCGCGTACAGCCGCGCCTCCATGCCCACCCTGGGCGCGAAATCCACAATCGCCTGCGCCGTCATGTACGACGTTTCCGACGGGCGGGTGAAACTGCTGACCGTCGCCATGTCCGCGTTCACGCCGTAGTAGCGCAGCACCTGGGTCAGGCTGGCGGGGCCGCAGGCGTTGTAGCTCTGGCGGATCAGCGGCATGCCGGACAGCACGTAACCAGGAGGGGTGGAGGCCGCCTGCGCCGGGGCAGCGGCGAGCAGCAGGAGCAGCAGGGGCAGGCGGGCGCGCACCGGGGCAGTGTGCCGCGCCGTCTATCACGGCCCTCTTTCAGAGCCGCGCGTCTGCTACCCTGGCGGGCGGCCCGTGACCTCTACAGTCGCCCAGGCCGGAGGTTAGACCCATGAACCAGTTCACCGTCCGGGGACGCCCTGCCCCGTCTGGCACCACACCGTTGCCGCTGCTGCTGATCGCGCTGTACGCGCTGAGCATCCTGGCCGCCAACATCACCCTCAACAAGTTCATTCCGCTGCCGGTGTACGGCCTGCTCAGCGTCGGCACCATCTTCTTTGCCGCCGTGTTCACCCTGCGTGACCGCATTCACCGCGCCGGCGGCCTGAAGGCCGTGTACATTGCGATTGCCTGCGCCCTGCTGATCAACACGCTGGCCGCCCTGCTGACCGGCACCGAATGGCGCTTTATCGGTGCGTCGTTCCTGGCGATTCTGGCCGGCGAACTGGCCGACACCGCCGTGTACCAGCGCCTGATCCACCGCAGCTGGTGGACGCGGGTGCTGGCCTCCAACGCGGTCAGCGTGCCGCTGGACTCGGTGCTGTTCAATCTGCTGGCCTTCTGGGGCCTGATGGCCGGCGGCGAGATCGCGCAGATCATCTTTGCGGACATCCTGGCGAAGTACCTGATCGCCGCCGTGTTCGCCATTCGCATCCGGCACGCCAGCCGGGCGCTGGCCTGAGTGGGGCACCTCGACAGAGCGCACCTGAAGAGGCGCATCTAAAGAGATGGTGCGCCCCGCTCTCGTCTGCGGCGCGGCCTGTTGCGCCAGACTGCGGGTCATGGCACGGGAACGGCGGAGATGAGACTGATTCTGATGGGGGTGTCCGGCAGCGGCAAGACCACGCTGGGCGAGGATCTGGCCGCGAAGACCGGCTGGCCGTTTCTGGACGGCGACGACTTCCACACGCCGGAGGCCAGGGCCAAGATGGCCGCCGGGCTGGGCCTCAGCGACGGGGACCGCCAGCCCTGGCTGCTCCGCCTGCGGGCCGAACTGCTGGCCCACCCACAGGTCATCCTGGCGTGTTCCTCGCTGCGCCGCAGCTACCGCGACGTGCTGCGGGTGCTGGACACGCGCTTCATCTTTCTGGACGTGCCGCCGCGCCTGCTGCTGGCCCGCCTTCAGGAGCGCGGTGACCATTACGCCCACGCCGATCTGCTGCCCTCGCAGCTGGACACCCTGGAGCCGCCGGACCGCGACGAGGCCGACGTGATGACCCTGCACGTCACGCCGCAGGACTCGCCGGCTGATCTGACGCGGCTGGCGCTGGCCGCGCTGGGGCTGCCCCATGCCCGCTAAGGCCGAGAAGCGGGCGTTCGGCGGGGGCCGCAAACCCTCCGAGCGCCCCAGCAAGATCTGCCCGGTGTGTGGCCTGCCCTTCTCGTGGCGCAAGAAGTGGGAGCGCGACTGGGACAGCGTCAAATACTGCTCGGACCGCTGCCGGGCGGCGGCGAAGGCGGCCCAGTGAGCGAAGCGCCCACGCCCGCCTACGGGCTGGTGTGCCTGACCGTGGGGCCGGAGGTCCGCTTCCGCACCGTCACCCTTAGCCGCTACCGGGCGCTGTCGCCCGCCGAGCGCGAGGCCAAGCTGCTGGACCTGTACACCGACAATATTTCCAGACTGCGCGGGGCCGCCGACTTCTGCGCGGCGCGTGGCATCCGGCTCTACCGCATGAGTTCCAGCCTGTTTCCCATGCTGGACCTGATTGGCGACGACACCGGGGAGGCGGTGCTGACCTCGCTGGCGGCCCCGCTCCGGGAGGCGGGACAGGCGTTCGTGGACCACGGCATCCGCGTGCTGATGCATCCCGAGCAGTTCATCGTTCTGAACAGCGACACCCCGGACGTGCGGGTCCGCAGCGTTCACGCCCTGACCTCGCACGCCCGCGTGATGGACGGTCTGGGATTGGAACGCAGTCCCTGGAACCTGTTGCTGCTGCACGGCGGCAAGGGGGGCCGCGCCGCCGAACTGACGGCGGTGATTCCCGACCTGCCCGACGCTGCCCGCCTGCGCCTGGGGCTGGAAAACGACGAACGCGCCTACGGTCCCGCCGACCTGCTGCCCGTCTGCGAGGCCACCGGCACCCCGATGGTCTACGACGGGCACCACCACGTCATCCACGACCGGCTGCCCGATCAGGACCACCCCGCCGTGCGCGAGTGGGTCTTGAAGGCCCGCGCCACCTGGACCCCGCCCGAGTGGCAGGTGGTGCACCTGTCCAACGGCATCGAGGGACCGCAGGACCGCCGCCACAGCCACCTGATCACGCACCTGCCCGCCGCCTTCGCGGACGTGCCGTGGATCGAGGTGGAGGCCAAGGGCAAGGAGGAGGCGGTGGGGGCGTTGATGGAAGGCCCGGCGGTCTAACGGGGGCTCAGGCTGCGGGAGCGCCTCTCGCATCTTCCAGTCGTCTCACGCCTGCCGCGCTACCTTGGGCGGCGTGAACGTCGTCGTCTTCGATCTGGAAACCACGGGCCTCTCGCCGGAGCGCGACGCGGTGGTGGAAATCGGCGCGGTGCGGGTGGTCAATGGCCGCATTGAGGAAACGCAGAAATACGAGACCCTGGTGCGCCCGATGGGCGAATCCGGTCAGCCGCTGCTGATTCCCTGGCGCGTGGAGCGCATTCACGGCATCAGCAATGAGATGGTCCGCCACGCCCCCACCATGCCCGAGGTGCTGCCCGAATTTCTGGAGTTCGTGGGCGACTCGGCCGTGGTGGCGCACAACATCGGCTTCGACAGCGGATTCATGCGCGCCAACGCCCGGCGCTGCGGCCTGGTGTGGCAACCGGCGGCGGAATACTGCACCGTGCAACTGTCGCGCCGCGCCTTTCCCCGTGAACGCGCCCACAACCTGACCGTGCTGGCCGAACGCCTCGGCCTGAACTTCGCGCCCGGCGGACGCCACCGCAGCTACGGCGACGTGCAGGTGACCGCGCAGGCATATCTGCGCCTGCTGGACATGCTGAAGGTGGGCGCGTAGGGGAGGGGGAACTCAATCTCCTCTCCTGCTTATTGTGGAGCCTGCACCAGTCCCAGCCCCACATCCAGCCGGTCCACCCCCCCGATCAGCGGTGTGCGGGTGGCGCTGCCCTTCAGGGCGGTTTCCACCGTGTTGCGCGTCAGGTCACCCGAGTCGATCAGGGCCTGGAACCACAGTGCGGCCACCCCGGCGACATGCGGCGTCGCCATGCTGGTCCCGCTGTAGGCCACCAGCCCGCCGCCCATCCTGGCCGAGGTGACGTCCACGCCGGGACCGCTCAGGGTGGCCCCAGTGTTGGAAAACGGCGCGACGGTCAGGCCCTGATCCGGCGTCTTCTGGGCGCCCAGCCCCACCGCCGCCACCGAGATGAAGCCGTCGGAAGCCGCAGGGGGCGCGACGCCCACTTCCCAGTCGGGGTTCTGCTGGCGGCGGCTCTCGTTGCCTGCGGCGGCCACGAGCAGGGTGGGCGTGGCGTCGCCGCCGTAGCTGCGGGCGTAGGCGGCCAGCGCGCCGAACAGGTTAAGATTGGCGCGGTAGTCCAGCAGCGCCTGCGAGGTGGCCAGTTCAGCGGGCAGGCCGCGCCGGATCAATTCGGCCACCAAACCCGGAAAGTCCATGCCCAGCGACATGCTCACCACGTGCGCGCCCTGCTGCACCGCCCAGGCCAGCGCCCGCGCGATGCCCTCGCTGCTGCCGCTGCCGTCCGCGCCCAGCACCCGCCCGATCAGCGCCCGCTCCACGCCGGGGGCCACCCCGATGCGCTGCCCGGCCACCTCGCGCCCGAACACCGTTCCGGCGCAGTGGGTGCCGTGACCCTGGGCGTCCACGCCGCCGTCCGCATCCCCATCGGCCAGCGTGAAGTCGCGCCGCACCAGAGTCACGCCCTCAAACGCCGGGTGTTCCGGGTCGATGCCGGTATCCAGCACAGCCACCGTGACGCCCTTGCCGTTCTGCGGACTGGTGTCGGCCCTCACGGCCTGCACGCCCCAGGTGGGTCCGGTGGCGCTCGCATCAGCCTCTGACCTGCTGACCGGCCGGATCAGGCGCATGGGGATGCTGGGGGCGGCGGCCCGCACGGTCCTGTCCTGAAGCAGATCGGGCAGTTCGCGGTGATCCAGGGTCTGCACCTCCAGCGTCATGACCGGCGTGGCCGACGCCTCGGGCCCTGCGTCCAGGCGGGACGGCAGGGCGCTGTCCGCCTCGGTCCTGACCTCGCCCGGACGCCCGCCGTCCTGCCGCAACACGATGAAACGGTCCTTCTTCATGCCGCCTCCCCCAGACCCGCGCATGGCGGCCTGAAGGCCAGTCTAAGCCCAGGCGGGAAATTCTGTCATGAGCTTGATCCTTGTATTTTATTCTGCTATTGACAAAAAGGTTCTACTTCTGGCCTGCCACGCCACGTGGGACAAACACGATGGCGTTCGGCACCGGCTGGCTCCAGACCGTGTTCAGGTACGCGCCCAGACCCGCGTAGCCGCCCTGCAGGTAGGCGGTGGCGCTGCTGCCGCTGTCCATGCGCACGGCGTCGCGCACGCCGGCCCCCGCCAGGGCCGCAGCGAAGGCCTCGGGGGTGCCGTACTCGAAGTAGGCGATGGTGGGCTGGCCGTTCACGGTGCCCAGCGCGGACTGCCGGGTGGGCCGCCAGACGCCGGCGGCGGTATTGAAGCCCTCGCGGCGCGGGTCGAGGGCCACCCGGCCGCCCTGCACCAGCAGCGGCCCGGCACTCAGGGCGTCCACGGCATTCTCCCAGGGCGCGTCGGTGGCCTGCCAGTTCAGGGTGACGGTCAGCGGCGCTCCTGCCTCGCGTGGCAGCGCCGGAAAGCGCGTCGGATCGAAGGTAAAGGCCAGCGTCCGGGCGGGCGGGGTGATTTGTCCTGTCAGGGCACGCGTGACGCTGGCGCTGCCCGGAGCCAGCAGCAGCGTGGTCAGGCCGGTGCCGCCCACCACTGTTTTGCCGTCGCCCACGAAGGCCGTCAGCAGCGCGGCGCTGGGCGTGGCCCGCACGCTGTTCACCGTGACGCTGCCGAACGGCCCGCTCAGCACGTAGCGCGGGCGCGGGTAGCCGAACAGCGCCTCGCCGCCGGCCGTGAAGCCCACCGTGGCACGTTTTTCCAGGCTGGCCGCCGTCATCAGGCCGCCCACCGCCACCAGATCGACCGGCAGGCTGCTGCGGGGATCGAAATACCCGCCGTTGACCCCGGCCACCCCGCCCGCCGACTTCACCAACTCGGCCACCGCCAGCGAGCGGCCCAGCGGCGCGCTGACCACGCGCGGCTGGAACAGCGCCGGATCGAAGCTGAGCAGGTGCAGACGGCCCCGGCTGCGGTAGGTGACTCCGGCCGGCAGATCGTCGGGGTTGAGGGGCGGCGGCACGCTGGCATCGGTGTAGGTGGTGGTGTCGATCACCACGCGGAACGGGTCGTCTAGCGTGAAGATCTCGCTGCGCCCGCCCCCGGTGGTCAGCCGCAGGGCCGCGCCGCTGCTGGTCTGGGTCAGGGTCAGGGTGTCGCCGCCCGGCAGCGTCTGCTGGCTGCCGGTCACCGTCACGCCCGGCAAAAATACGCCCAGCCCGCCCGTCTCGCGCGAGACCGTCTGCGAGACCGTCTGCGAGACCGGAGCGCTCAGGTCCAGCACCAACCGCTGGACCTCTACCGTGCGGTACAGGGTCCGGCTGATCCGCACCGTGTCCAGGTTCGCCACGCGCGGCACGCTCAGCGTGGGCACCAGGGGCGGCGGTGTCGGCGCGGGCAGGGAAGGGACGGGCTGGATGCGGGGCGGGGTCTGGGCCGGAGCGGGCGCGGGTGAGGCTGGTGGCACTGGCTGGGCGGCGGGCGCAGGCGGAGGCGCGGCCACTGGTGTCCGGATCACCGGGCGTTCGGGGCCGCCGTCCGAGGGCAGCAACGTCGCCGTCGGCACGCTGACCGGCGCGGCAAAGCCCAGCAGGCCCGGCGTGTCGGTCAGCACCCGGACCCCCAGCAACTCCAGCGCCCGCAGCGGCACGTGAAGGCTGCCGCCCTCGGTGACGGGCGCGGGCAGCGGGCCGCCCAGCGCAAAGCCCAGCGCGGTCCAGCCCTGGCCCGGCGCGTAGCGCAGTTCGCGCTTGCCCAGCAGCAGCCGCAGGTCCAGCGGATCGTTGCGGACCGAGACCCCTAGCCGCGGCAGGGTCCACACCGCCAGCATCTCGGTGCCGGCCAGCAGCTTCGAATCCACCCCGGCGCTCTGCCGGACGCCGCCGATGGCCGTGGGCCGCGCGCCCGCCGTCCCGGCCAGCAGGGCTGCGGCAACCAGCACCAGCAGGCCCAGGCCCAGTGTGCGTACCTCTGCCTTCCTGCCTCTGTTCTGCCCGAACTTCACGCGGCGGAGTCTAGCGTCTGCCCGCGCCACCGGATGAGTCGCCGGGCCAGAGGCAATGGGGCATTTTCGGCACTCATGCCCGCCGCCGTCAGGTTATTGTGCTGGCCCCTGTTCATATACTGCGTCTCATGATCGAACCCTCACTCGCGCTGTACGGGGACGCCTACGCCCGCGTCGACGCGCACATTCAGGACCTGCTGGACGTGACGGGCGTGCGTTACGGTCTGCTGGTGGACCGCAAGGGCTTCGTGCTGTCGCACAAGGAGGCGCTGTGGGCGCCCCGCCCGCCGGCGCTCGACAGCGTGGCGACGCTGGTGGCCAGCAACGCCGCCGCCACCGCCGCGCTGGCGAACATGCTGGGCGAGCACACCTTCAGCGAGCAGATTCACCAGGGCGAGAACGGCACCCTGTACGTGGAATCGGTGGGGGACCAGGCCCTGCTGACCCTGATCTTCGACGCCAGCGTGCCTCTGGGCAAGGTCAAGGTCTACGCCCGCAAGACGGTGGTGCAGCTGGCCGCCATTCTGGACGAACTCAAGGACATCCCCGAGATTCAGCTGGGCGGGGACTTTAGCGCCGGGGCCACGGCCCTGCTCGACGATCTGCTGGGTTAAGCCGCCCCGGTCTGCCCCTCCCGGCCTCACGGCTGACCCGTCCCCCGTCCCACCTCTGAACCCGCCCACAGGAGGCACCAGCGCATGAGCACCATTAACTTCGCCGCCCGCGAGATCAACTGCAAGATCGTGTACTACGGCCCCGGCATGAGCGGCAAGACCACCAATCTCAAGCAGGTCTTTTCCAAGGTGCCCGGCCACCTGCGCGGCGAGATGGTGAGTCTGGCCACCGAGGACGAGCGCACCCTGTTCTTCGACTTCCTGCCGCTGGACCTCGGCTCGGTGCAGGGCTTCAAGACCCGCTTTCACCTGTACACCGTGCCGGGGCAGGTGTTCTACAACGCCAGCCGCAAGCTGATCCTGCGCGGCGTGGACGGTATCGTCTTCGTGGCCGACAGCGCCCCCAACCGCCTGCGCGCCAACGCCGAGAGCATGCGCAACCTGCGCGAGAACCTGGCCGAGCACGGCATCAACGTGCGCGACGTGCCGATTGTCCTGCAGGTCAACAAGCGTGACCTGCCCGACGCCCTGCCCACCAGCATGATCCGCGCGGTGATCGATCCCCGCAGTGAACTGCAGCTGTTCGAGGCCATGTCCGACAAGGGCGTGGGCGTGTTCGAGACCCTCAAGACGGTCAGCCGTCTGGTGCTGGAACGGCTGTCCCAGACGAAGTAACCCACAGGTCAGGCTGGGGCGGAGGCGTGGACTATCCACACGCCTCCGCCCCGGCGTTTGCAGCCCGGCCATCCTCCTAGCTGCGTAGCGCCGCGTCTGCCTCCAACACCAGCGCCTCGGTCTCGGCCCAGCCCACGCAGGCGTCGGTGACGCTGACTCCGTACTTCAGGTCATTGGGATCGGCGGGAACGCCCTGCTTGCCCGCCTCCAGATTGCTTTCCAGCATCAGGCCGCGAATCGCGCTCTGGCCGCTCAGGCGCTGCTGCACCACGTCGCGCCAGATCAATCCCTGACGGCGGAAATCGCTGCCGCTGTTGGCGTGGGAGCAGTCCACCATCACGGCCGGGGCCAGGCCTGCCGCCGTCATCAGGTCCACGCCCTCCTGCACGAACTGCGGCGCGTAGTTCGGCCCGTTCCGGCCGCCGCGCAGGATCAGGTGGCCGCCCGGATTGCCCTGCGTCTGCACGATGCACGCGCGCCCGTCGTCGTCCACCGTGAAGAAGACGTGCGGGTGCGCCGCCGCCACCATCGCGTCCACCGCCAGCTTCAGGCCGCCGCCAGTGCCGTTCTTGAAGCCCATCGGGGCGCTGACCGCGCTGGCCATCACCCGATGGGTCTGGGATTCGGTGGTGCGCGCGCCCAGGCAGGCCCACGCCACCGCGTCGAACAGGTACTGCGGCGCGAAGGGGTCCAGCAGCTCGGTGGCCACCGGCAGGCCCAGCTCGCCCACCTCCAGCATCAGGCGGCGGGTCAGCGCCAGCCCCCGGCCCACGTCGTTTTCCCCGGTCATGTCGGGGTCCATTAAAAAGCCGCGCCAGCCCACCGTCGTGCGCGGCTTGTCCACGTACACGCGCATCTGGAGTTCCAGGGTTCCCGCCACCCGTTCGCGCAACGCGGCCAGCCGGCGGGCGTACTCCAGCGCCGCGCCGGAGTCGTGGACGCTGCACGGCCCCACCACCACCAGCAGGCGTGGGTCCTCGCCGCGCAGAATGGCCTGCGCCGCCTGCCGCCCGGCCAGCACCGTGCGCTCGGCCCCCGGCGTCAGCGGCAGCGCGGTTTTCAGCTCGCGCGGCGTGGGCAGCGGCGTGAAACTGGACACGTTCAGGTTCTCGGTGCGGCTCCGGGTGGGGGTGTGCGGCTGGGGGCCGGCTGCGGCGCTGGGCGCGTCGACTTCGGAAAGCGGGGTCATAGGCGGTTCTCCTGTCTGTCAGAGGGCGGTCAAAAAAGCGCCGCCCGGTGGCCTTGTGGGCAGCTACCGGGCGGTCAGGGGTGGAAACAGCGCGACGCTAGGCCCGGTGGAAACGGAACCAGTCAAAATACGCGGCGCTGGGGTGCATGGGGGAAGTGTAGACGGATAGGGAAGCCAGCGGGGGCCGGCGGTCTAGGCGGGGGAGGCCCCGCTCCAGGCCGGTGACATGGCCCCGCCAGCTATGCCCCTTTCATTCGGGTGTGCTTTGATAGAACACGCATGCTCACCCTTTTGTCTCTTTCCCCGCCCCTCCTGTGACGCTCGCCGTCCTGTTCCCGCTGCTGATGGCCGCCGTGTGCGCGCTGCTGTCCCGCCCGCTGGGCCGCCGCACCGGCTACCTGGCGGCGCTGGGTTTCGGGCCGGCGCTGCTGCTGGCCGTGCCGCTGGCCGGCAGCAGCGTGGAAGTCGGCGGCGCTCCACTGGCCCAGGTCACGGGCTGGGTGCCGGAACTCGGGCTGAATTTCGCCTTCCGGGGCGACGGCTTCTCGCTGCTGTTCGCGGTCCTGATCGGCGTGATCGGGGCGCTGGCCTCGCTGTATTCGGTGGCCTACCTGTCGCCACGCGAACGCTTCGGGCGCTTCTACCCGTACCTGCTGCTGTTCGGCGGCTCGATGCTGGGGCTGGTCCTGAGCGACAACCTGATCGCCCTGTTCGGCTTCTGGGAGATGACCAGCGTGACCAGTTTCCTGCTGATCGGGCTGTGGCACACCCGCAGCGAGGCGCGGGACGGCGCGATCAAGGCCTTTCTGGTCAGCGCGCTGGGCGGCCTGGGGCTGCTGGCGGCGGCGGCGCTGCTGTCGGTGGCGGGAGGCAGCACCCTGCTCTCGGAACTGGATCTGGCGGCGGTGCGGGCCTCACCGCTGTTCGTGCCGGCGCTGCTGCTCACGCTGCTGGCGGCGTTTACCAAGAGCGCGCAGCTGCCCTTCCACCTGTGGCTGCCCACCGCGATGGAGGCGCCCACTCCGGTGTCGGCCTTCCTGCACTCGGCCACCATGGTCAAGGCCGGGGTGGTGCTGGTGGCGAAGTTCGGCCTGATCTTCGGGGGCAGCGCCCTGTGGTCCGGAATCATCGTGCCGCTGGGGGTGGCGACGATGTTCTGGGGTTCGTGGCGGGCCCTGAAACAGACAGACCTCAAGGCGCTGCTGGCCTTTTCCACGGTGTCGCAACTGGGGCTGCTGATGGCGCTGTACGGCCTGGCCGACGCGCCGGGACGTTTCGCCGCCACCACGCACCTGCTGAACCACGCGGCCTTCAAGGCGGCGCTGTTCTTCGTGGTGGGCATCATCGACCACGAAACCGGCACCCGCGAGACCTTCCGGCTGTCGGGGCTGCGCAGGGTGCTGCCCCTGACGTTCGTGGTGGCGCTGCTGGCCACCCTGAGCATGGCCGGGCTGCCGCCGCTGGGCGGGTTTATTTCCAAGGAACTCTTCTACGAGGCGATGCTGCGCGCCGGCCCCGGCTTTATCGCTGTCTCGGTGATCGGCAGCGCCCTCACGCTGGCGTACTGCGCGCGGCTGATCGGCATCTTCTTCGGCGACTTCCGCGCGCCCGAGGACGACCATGGGCAGCCCCTCACCCCCCACATTCATGAGGCCGGTCCTGGCCTGCTGCTGCCGCCTGCCCTGCTGGCGGGGACGGCGCTGCTGTTCGGGGTCTGGCCGGCCAGCGCCGAGTGGCTGGCCCGCCGGGCCGGGGCGGCGCTGGATTTCGCGGGTTACGGCGGCCATCTGACGCTGTGGCACGGCGTCACTCCGGCCCTGCTGCTCACGCTGCTGACCTGGGGATTGGCCGCGCTGCTGGTGTGGCAGGCGGCGCGGGTGTATTTCCTGCAGGTGCATCTGGAACTGCCGTTCAGCTCCAACCGGGGGTACCGGCGGCTGCTGCTGGGCCTGGAAACCCTGGCCTCGCGCGTGATCACGGGCACGCAGGGGCTGGCGCTGCCGGACCAGCTGCGTATCACGCTGGCCGCCGCCGGGCTGATGGGCGGCTACGCGGTGTGGCGGGCGCCGCAGGTGTTGCAGCCGCTGGAGGGGGTGCCCCTCAGCACGCTGCCCATTGCCGTGCTGCTGGTGGCCGGAGCGCTGGGCGTGCTGCTGTCGCGCAACCGCCTGACCGCCGTGGTCCTGACCGGCCTGACCGGCTTCGGCAGCGCCGTGGCCTTCCTGGCGATGCGCGCCCCCGATCTGGCCCTGACGCAGCTGCTGATCGAGGCGGTCACGGTGATTCTCTTTTTGCTGGTCTTCCGTTATCTGCCGGGCTTCCGCAGCCTGCCACGCGGCCGGACGCGGCAGGTCATCGACGTGGGGCTGGCCGGGGCGGCGGGGGTGGGGACCACGCTGCTGATTCTGGCGAGCCTGCGTTTCCTGTCGCCGCCGATCTCGCCGTATTACCTGGAAAACGCCTACAAGGGCGGCGGCGGCAAGAACGTGGTGAACGTCCTGCTGGTGGACTTCCGGGGCTTCGACACGCTGGGCGAGATCATGGTGGTGGCGATGGTGGCGCTGGCGGTGGGCAGTCTGGTGCGGCTGGGCCGCCGGGGCAAGGCCCGCAGCGAGAAGGACACTGCCCCGCCGACGCAGGACCTGCTGGACCTTGAGCTGCAACAGAGGCGCCCATGAGTCCCAGACGCGCCCCCAAGAAGGCGGTGAAGGAGGCCGCGCCCGCCCCGCCCCGCCCCGGCGACCTGCTGATCAACGATCCGATCCTGAAGACCATCAGCCGGGCGGCCTTCGCGCTGGTGATGCTGTTCGCGCTGCTGCTGCTGTGGCGCGGTCACAACGCGCCCGGCGGCGGCTTCATCGCGGGCCTGATGACCGTGTGCGCCCTGATCCTGCACCGCATCGCCAACGGCGACAGCGCCCTGCGGGTGGACCCAGTGAAATTCATTCCCTGGGGGCTGGCCCTGTCCTTCACCACCGGGCTGGTCCCGTACCTGCTGGGCCGCCCCTTCCTGAAGTCCGATTTTGGCTACCTGACCACCGCCCTGACCGGCGAGTTCGAGTGGGCCACCGCCCTGCTGTTCGATCTGGGCGTGTACCTGGTGGTGGTGGGCGCCGGGCTGTCGCTGGCCTACGCCCTGATCGAGGTCGAGCCGTCGGAACGGGTGGAGGGAGACGAATGAGGATGGAGCGTGTGGGTGGAGGTCGGACAGATGGTCGTGTCGGGGGGCGGAAGCCGGCTGCTCCTGTAGACCGGTGGCGGCGGGCCGGCGCTGGCGTTCCTTCCCTTCCCGCCCGGCTGGAGGCCAGGTAATGGAGACCCTGTTTGCCGTGCTGATCGGCCTGCTGGTGGCCGCAGGCGTCTTTCTGATGCTGTCGCGCACGATCATCCGGGTGGTGCTGGGGCTGGCCTTCGTCGCCTACGGCGTGAATCTGGCGATCCTGACGGTGTCGGGGCTGCGTCAGGACTCGCCGCCGCTGCTGACGCTGGAAGGACCGTACGTGGACCCGCTGCCGCAGGCGCTGGTGCTGACCGCCATCGTGATCGGCTTCGGCACCACCGCGCTGCTGCTCACGGTGGCGCTGCGGGCCTATCAGGTGGCCGGACACGACGACGTGGCGGCCTTCGGTGACAACCTGGCCCGTGACCCCGACGCCCCGGACGGCCAGCACGCCGATCCCGAGCACCTCAGCCCCGACGTACCGGAAGTGGACCACGCCGACGAGACCGCCGCCCAGCTGGCCGAGCTGGAACGCCTGCGGAGGATCACGCGATGACGCCTGAACCCATCGGGGTGATCACCTCTGGCCTGCCCCTTGCGCCGATCCTGACGCCGCTGGGGCTGGGCCTGCTGCTGCTGCTGCCCATGCGCCGCCGGTGGCGGGTGACGCTGGCGCTGGCCTCGGCGCTGCTCACGCTGGCCTTCGCGCTGCTGCTGATGAACGCCACGACCGGCGGCGTGCTGGTCAGCGAACTGGGCGGCTGGAAGGCCCCCTTCGGCATCGTGATGGCCGCCGACCGCCTGGGTTCTTTTATGAGTGCCCTGGCCGCCCTGTGCGGCGTGTTCACCGTCTGGCTGATGGCCGCGCAGCCGGACCCGGTGCGCGAGCGGCATCATTCATTTGCGCTGACCTCGTTCCTGTTCGCGGGGGTGCAACTGTCGTTTTTAACCGGCGACCTGTTCAACCTGTTCGTGGCCTTCGAGGTGATGCTGGTGGCCAGCTACGCCCTGACCGTGCTGGGGTCCACCCGCGAGCAGCTGCGCGAGGGCTTCCGCTACATCGTGATGAACCTGTCGGCCTCGGCGCTGCTGGTGGTGGCCTGCGGGCTGGCCTACGGCACGCTGGGCACGTTGAACTTCGCGCATCTGGCGCAGCGCAGCGCGGCGCTGGGGCCGAACACCACCGTCACTGCCGTGGGCGTGTTGCTGCTGATCGTCTTTGCGGCCAAGGGGGCGCTGTTTCCGCTGGGCTTCTGGCTGCCCGGCACCTATCCGGCGGTGCCCCCGGCCACCGGCGCGTTTTTCGGAGCGGTGCTGACCAAGGTGGGGCTGTACGCGCTGATCCGGGTGTTCACCACCGTGTTCAACCAGGACCCGGGGCTGCCCGACACGCTGCTGCTGCTTCTGGGCGCCGTGACCATGCTGTACGGCGCGCTGGGCGCGGTCAGCCAGCGCGAGTGGCGCCGCATCCTGTCGTTCACGGTGGTGGGCTCGGTGGGCTACCTGGCTTTCGGGCTGGGGCTGGACTCGCCGGACGCGCTGCGGGCCAGCCTGGCGTACCTGGCGGTCAGCGTGGTGGTGACCCTGGCGATGTTTCTCATCGCTGCCGTCGCGGAGCGGGCCAGCGGCACCCGGCTGGTGCGGGCGCGCGGCTTTATCGAGTTCCTGCCGCTGCTGGCCGCGTGTTTCCTGCTGTGCGCGCTGACGGTGGCCGGGTTGCCCCCCAGCGCGGGCTTCGTGGCGAAGTTTGACTTGGTCCGCGCCGGGCTGGAGGGCGGCACGGCGCTGGCCTACGCCGCCACGGCCAGCGCCCTGCTCAGCAGCCTGATTACCCTGTACGCGCTGCTGCGGGTCTGGAGCGGCTTCTTCTGGGGGCGTCATCCGGTCAGCGAACCGGTGCGGCGGGTCCGCTGGCCCGAGCGGCTCCCGGCCTACCTGGCCTCGGCGCTGGTGGCCGCGCTGACCGTGTTCGCCGGGCCGCTGCTGGGCTACGCGCGCGGCACCGCCGACGAACTGGGCAGCAACGCCTCGTACATCCTCGGGGTGCTGGGCGAAGGCCCGCTGGACCTTCCCGCGCCCCCCACGGGCGACGAGGTGCAGCAGCCGGAGGACGCGCCGTGAGGGGCCTCTCGCTGAACATCCTGCTCGCCATCGTCTGGACGCTGTTCGTGGGCGAGTTCAGCCTGCGCGAGCTGGCCATCGGGATGCTGCTGGGCTTCGCCATCCTGAGCTTCTTTCCGCTGTCGCTGGGCACCGGCAACTACGTGCGCCGGACCCTGGCGGTGGTGCGCTTCGCACTGTTCTTCGTGCGCGAGCTGACGGCGGCGAACGTGCAGGTGGCGCTGTGGGCGCTGCGCCCGCGTCCACCGCTGCACCCCATGGTCATCGCCTACCCGCTGCGCCTGAGCGGCGACACGGCCCAGACGGTGCTGGCGGCCACCATCACCCTGATGCCCGGCTCGGTGGCGATGGGCTTTAACCCGGAGCGCAGCGTGCTGTACGCGCACGTGATCGGCGCGGACAGTCCGCAGGCCGCCCGCGAGGGCTTCAAGAAGGTGGAAGACGCCCTGCTGCCGCTGTACGGCCAGAGCGCCGCGTCCACCGCCCCCACCGTGGAGGAACACGCATGATCATCAATCTGGCCCTGGGCATCGTCACGCTGTCGGTCCTGCTGGTCACGGTGCGGGTGCTGCGCGGCCCCAGCTGGGGCGACCGGATCATGGCCTTCGACTTTCTGAGCGTGAATCTGGTGGTGCTGATCGCTTTAATCGCCGTCAAGACCCGCCTGATCGTGATGCTGGACGCCGCGCTGGTCCTGAGCCTGCTGGGGTTTCTCAGCACCGTGGCCCTGACGCGCTACCTGCTGCTGGGCCGGGTGATGAAATGAACACCGGAACGGGGGGGCGGCCATGAACGACTTCAATGCGGCCCGCGATATCCCCATTCTGCTGGGGGCCTTTTTCGTGCTGACGGCGGCCATCGGCATGGTGCGCTTTCCGGACCTGTACTCGCGGCTGCACGCCAGCAGCAAGCTGATCACGCTGGGTTCGGCAGGCATCTTCATCGGGGTGGGACTGGAATTCGCCCAGACCGAGGCCTTGACCCGGTTGGCGGCGGTGCTGCTGTTTCAGTTTCTGACCACGCCGCTGAGCGCCTACCTGATCGCCCAGGCCGCCTACCTGCGCGGGCTGGCGCCGTTGCTGGAAGGCCCGGACGAGTGGAACGCGCTGGGCAAGGCCGCGCTGCTGGACCGGCGGCTGGAGGAACTGCAGGGCAGCGCAGAGGACTAAAAACCCCCTCTCCGAGAGGAAAGGGGAGGATGGGAACGCTCTGTCTTGCCGTCTACGGGAGACGGCGTGCCGCTACTCCGTCCCCACGCCATGTCCGTCCTCGCGTTCTTCCAGCCGGAAGCCGTGCGGCAGGAAGTCGCGCACCAGACCGCTCAGCACCTCACCGTCGGCGTTGACGCAGACCACGCGGGCGTCGGGGGCGAACTCGTACAGCACCTGACGGCACGCGCCGCACGGGCTGGCCGGGGGGCTGGATTCGGCGTAGACCACCAGATCGGTGAAGGTCCGCGCCCCCGCCGTCGCCATCGCCTGCACCGCCGACTGTTCGGCGCAGCGGCCCAGGCCGTAGCTGGCGTTCTCCACGTTGGCCCCGCTGAACACCTGCCCGTCCGGGGTCCGCAGCGCCGCGCCGACGTGGAACTTGCTGTAGGGGGCGTAGGCCTGGGCAAACGCGGCTTTCGCGGCGGCCAAAAGGGCCGGGTCAGGCGTGATGCCCAACGGATTGAGCTTCGTTTTAGCCATCGCTGGCCTCCTCGGGCAGGGCCAGCGGACCGGGGTCGGCGGCGCGCTCGACGCGCACGCGGCTGACCCGGCGCTCGTCGGCCTCCTCGACGGTAAAGGCCCAGCCCTCGTGGATGAAGGTGTAGCCGATCTCGGGAATGTCGCCGAAGCGGTCGGTCATGAAGCCGCCCAGGGTGTCGAACTCACCCTCGCCGTCTTCCAGGTTGCTGCCCAGAATCTGCTCGACCTCGTGGACGATCATGCCGCCGTCGATCAGGTACACGCCCTCGCCGACCAGCTGGTACAGCGGCAGCTCTTCTTCGTCGGTCTCGTCGTAGATCTCGCCCACGATCTCTTCCAGGGCGTCTTCCAGCGTGACCAGCCCCGCCGTGCCGCCGAATTCGTCCACCACCACGCTCAGGTGCGACTTCTTCTCGCGCATCTTGGCCAGCAGGTCCTTGATTTTCATGCTCTCGGGGACGAAGAAGACCCGGCGCATGATGTCGGCCACGGTCAGGGTATCCAGATCGTCCAGGTGGCGCAGCACGTCGCCGCTGTGGACGATGCCCACGATGTTGTCGGGGGTGTCCTGGTACACCGGCACGCGCGAGTAGCTGTGCTCGGCGTTCAGCTCCAGCATGCGGCGCAGCGGCGAAGCGCCGTCCACCACGATCATGTCCACGCGTGGGGTCATGATCTCGCGCACGGTGGTGTCCGACAGGTCGAAGACGTTGTAGACCAGTTCGCGCTCGCTCTCCTCCAGCACGCCTTCCTGGCTGGACGCGCCGACGATCATGCGGATTTCCTCTTCCGAGTACGCGGCGTGATGACCGGCCACCCCGCGCAGCCCGAACAGCCGCACCACGCCGTTGCCCATCGCGTTCAGCAGGATGATGGCCCACTTGAAGACCAGCGTGAAGACCAGCAGCGGACGCGTGACCATCATGGCGACCTGTTCGGTGCGCTGCAGGGCCCAGCTCTTGGGGGCCAGCTCGCCGAACACGATGTGCAAGATGGTGCTGATGGCGAAGGCCAGCCCGAAGGAGATGCCGGTGATCTGGCCCTGGGTCAGCGAGCCGCCGTCCAGCAGCGGATGCACCAGATGCTCAATGGCCGGTTCGGCCACGAAGCCGATGGCCAGGCTGGCCATGGTAATGCCGAGCTGGGTGGCGGCGATGTACAGGTCCAGGTTTTTCAGCGCGCCCTGGGTGGCTTTGGCGGCGGCGACGCCCTCGTCGGCCAGCTGGTCGATGCGGGTGCGGCGCACGCTGACCAGCGAGAACTCCGCGGCCACAAAGAAACCGTTCATTAACACCAGAACCAACAGCGCAAGTATTCCGAGAAGGTCATTCATGAATGGGCGCGCTCCGTAACCGCGCCTTGGTCAGCCGCAGGGCACATGCTGCCCGCCCGCTCCACAGTGGAGGGGTGTCGGTGACCGCTGGTGATGCGAGGCTGCCACAGCAAAAACGCCGCCCTGAGGCGGGTTTCACCGGGCACTAGGGAAGAGCCGAAACTGGGAGGCTCCATAGCAGCGCAAAGTTTAACACACCGGAGGGCGCGGCGCGGGCTTGAACAATTCTTGAGCGCTGGCGTGCCCAGGCGGACGCGCTAGCCTGAACGGCGGTCCACAGTCTGCCGTCCACTTCATTCCCTGGAGGTTCCACCCATGACCACCCCCCCCACGCCCGACACCTACCGCGCCCTGCGGGTCATTCAGGACGGTGACGAAAAACGCGCTGAGTTGCAGACCCTGCCCCTCTCCGAACTGCCCGAAGGCGAGGTGCTGATCGCGGTGTCGCATTCCAGCCTGAACTACAAGGATGGGCTGGCGGTGACTGGCAAAGGCATCCTGCGCCAGTGGCCCATGACTCCCGGCATCGATCTGGCCGGGACGGTGCTCGACGATGCCAGCGGCACGTATGCCCCTGGGACTGCGGTGATCCTGACCGGCTGGGGCATCGGCGAGCGGCAGGACGGCGGCTACGCCACTCTGGCCCGGGCCAGGGCCGAGTGGCTGGTGCGCCAGCCCGCAGGGACCGACGCGGCCTGGGCCATGAGCGTGGGCACGGCGGGCTTCACGGCCATGCTGGCGGTGATGGCCTTGGAGGACGCGGGCGTGCGGCCTGGGCACGGCGAGGTGCTGGTGACGGGCGCGGCGGGCGGCGTGGGCAGCACCGCCATTGCCCTGCTGAGCGCCGCCGGGTTCACGGTCACCGCCAGCACCGGGCGCCCCGAGGAGGAGGCCTACCTGCGGGAGCTGGGGGCTTCGGGCATCATCGGGCGCGAAGAAGTGCCGGCCCTGAAACGCCCGCTGGAAAAGGAGCGCTGGGCGGGCGTGGTGGACACGGTGGGCGGCGAGACGCTGGCGGGGGCCTACGCCTCCACCCGCACGCACGGCGCGCTGGCCGTCTGCGGCATTGCGGGGGGCACCGGCCTGAACACCACCGTCTTCCCGATGATCCTGCGCGGCGTCTCGCTGCTGGGCATCGACAGCGTGACCTGCCCCCGGCCGCGCCGCGAGGCCGCCTGGCAGCGGCTGGCCCGCGATCTTCCGGCCTCCAGGCTGGCGGACGTGACCCAGACGCGCGGCCTGTCCGAGGTGCCCGCCCTGGCCCCGCAGATTCTGGCCGGGCAGGTGCGGGGACGCACCGTGATTGACGTGAACGGCTAATACGGATTCCGCTTAATTCCTTAACCCATCGGGAAAGCACCGCTGGGTTCATCCATACGCGGAACCCGTCTTTTTTCCTCCTCGCGTCCGCTCGGATTTCATCGTTTTTGCAAACGATTCAATCGGAATCCGTATAAGGCGCTGGGGGCCGGTCCTCTCCGATTCCCGCCCGCTGCGCTGAAATTTTCAGGGGATTCAACTTCTGGCCCTTGGAACGCGGCTTACTCCTGTGGGACGAGGTCACCCACGTCCACCTGTGGGGTGGCTGGTCCCAGGGTGGCCGCCTTCTCGGCGCGCGGCTCGCCCGTCTCGCCGTAGATGCCGTTGCCGTCGCGGTCCCGACCCCCAATGACCCGGAACGTGCCGTCGCCCAGGAAGGCGTTGAAGCGGCCCAGGGCGTCCAGGGGGGGCTGGAAGACCCGCCCACGCGAGTCCTGAAGCCGCAGCCCCAGCGTGTCGCTGATGGCCGGGGCGCCCAGGGCGGCGGCGGCGTTGATCATGCCGAAGCCGAACAGCGGGTCGCGCCCGGCGGCCCCCAGATCGGTGGCGGTGGCGTTCAGGCGGGCCAGGGTGGAGGCGGCGTCGGTGGTCACGCCCTTGCTGAGCAGCAGCGCGGCCAGCGCCGAGACCTGGGGCGCGGCCTGACTGGTGCCGGCCTCGGCCTCGTAGTTTGGCTGGTCCTTGGCGTAGTCCCAGCCGGTGGACAGCACCAGATCCGGGAAGGGCTGGCCGTTGAAGACGCCGCCGTTGAACGCGGCGGGGTCCTGCAGCGGATCGGTGCCGCCGGGCGCGCTGAGCTGCACCGCCGGGTAGGCGTTGCTGTAGACCGCGTGTTTGGGCGCGCTGCCGCCCGACAGCGTCACGCTGCCCACCGCCACCGCCGCTGGGCAGGCGGCCGGGTAATACGGCTTGGTGCCGTAGCCGTTGCCCGCCGCGACAATGATCAGTGATCCGGCGTTGCTGGCGTCCCCAATGGCCTCGCACATGGGCCGGGCAGTGTCGGCGCTGACCTCGGCACCCAGGCTCAGGTTGATCACGGCGGCCCGCTGGGGATTGGTCCGGGTGGTGGCCTTCTGGGTCTGCGGGTCCGTCAGCGTGATCGGCAGGCCGGCGGCGTAGCGCACGGCCAGGGCCACGTCGGCGACGCTGGCATCGCCCGCCGCGTCGATCACCCGCAGGGGCAGCACCTTGACGTTGGCCCGCCGCACCGCGCCCACCACGCCGGTGGCGCTGCATCCGGCGCAGGTGGCCGTGTTCTGGCCCCAGCGGGCCGCGATGATGCCGGTCACGTGCGTGCCGTGGCTGCCGCTCTGGCGGGTGCGGTCCCCCGGATCGGTGGGGTCGTTGTCCACGCCGTCGCCGTCGCCATTCTTGGGGTCTGACAGCAGGTCCAGCGCGCCCTCGCCCGGTTTCCACAGCCGGCCTTCCAGATCCGGGTGGTCGTAGCGCACGCCGCTGTCGACCACCGCCACCGTCACGGGCCGGGTGTACGCGCCACCCTCCATGTCCCGCCACACGGCGGGGTAGCCCAGCAGCCGGAAAGGCCACTGCAGGCCCGCGTACTGATCGGTGGGTTCCAGCGGTTGCGCCAGCGGCGGCTGACCGGGGCCGCTGGGCCGGGGCAGGCTCTGGGCGCGCAGGATGGCGTTGGGCACGGCGTACTCCACCGCCGGATCGGCCCGCAGGGCCTGCAGGGCCGCCGCCACGTTCTCCACCTGCAGGGCGGCGGTGTCGTCCGACAGCGGGCGGCTGGAAGTCACGCTCAGGGCGGCCCCCTGCAGGGTGCTTCGGGCACGCTGGGCCACAGTGCTGCCCGCCACTGCGCCGCGCGCCTGGAGGCCGGACACGCTCTCCACCTTGCGGTACTTGACGATGAGGCCGCGTGCCGGCGTGGGTTCGGATGTCCCCTTGGACAAGCCGGTGCCCACCCGCAGGTCCTGGCCCTGCGCGCTGGCCGCTTCGCGAACCCGCCCGGTCAGGGCGTACTGATCGGCCCGCACCGTCCAGGTGGCGGTGCCCGCAGGCGCGTCCGTGCCGCCCGTTGCGTCCTGCGGACCGGCTGTCCAGACGATCTTGAACTGGCCGGTCAGCACCGCCTGATCGGCGGCCAGGGGCGTGCCCAGCCCCCGGTCGGCCCGCAGCTGCACCGTTACGTCTCCCTGTCCCGAGGTGGGCGTCACCTGCAACCAGGCTGGCACGTCGGTGACCGTCCACCGCCCGACGAACGGCTGGCTGGCTTTGGTGCCCAGCGACAGGCCCAGGTCCAGTGCCTGGTCCTGCAGGGGCAGCGGCGCGGAAGGCGTACAGGCGGCCAGCGTGCAGGCCAGCACCAGGCTCAGCGGCAGGGTCGACGGGAACAGACGGGGCATTGTGCGTAGCATGCCGCACCAGGGTGGGGAGTGCGTGAAAGGAAGGGAGTCCGCGCCGGAGACAGTGGGCGGGTGGAGGGGGGCGGGCTGACAAAGCCCCTTCCAGCACAGCACAATGGGGCGGTGCCCAGCGGACGTGTCCACAATCTGATCAACATCGCGGCCTACAGCGTCCTGGCCGCCGCCGCCTTGGTCCTCAGCCGTCAGGAGCTGCTGACCGTCACGCCGGTGCAGGCGCTGAATTTCACCGTGGCCTACGCGGCCGGAACGTTCCTGCTGTCGCCGGACCTGGACCTGGCCGACGGCAGGGTGGACAGCAAACGCCACTGGGGCCTGCTGGGCTTCGTGTGGGTGCCGTACGGCAAGCTGTTCCGGCACCGGGGCCTGTCGCACAGCTGGGTGATCGGCCCGCTGACCCGGCTGGCCTACCTGGCGCTGCTCCTCACGCTGGTGGTGGGCGTGCTGCGCTACGCCGCGCCCGGCCTGACCCTGCCCACCATTCCGCAACCGATCAGCATGAAGTTCGTCCTGCCGCTGGTGCTGGGCTACTTTCTCAGCCAGTGGCTGCACCTGATCGCCGACGGCATCCGGCCCGATCACGGCTTCCGGCAGGGCGCCAGAAAGCTGCGGCTGCAGCGCCACCGCCCCCGCTCGGGCCGCTCCAGAAGCCGGCGGGCGTAGGCGGGCACCAGAAAAGGCTAGATGGGGCCAGGGCGCTACTCGATCTGCAACAGTTCCCGGTGCGCCAGCCCGCGCCCGCTGGCCACCTGCCACGCTCCGCGCCCGTCGCCGCGCTGCACCCGCGCCATGAAGCCCGCGTCGGCGGCCAGCGTGGTCAGCAGCCAGAAATCGCCCCAGACCTCCAGCCCCCACGCGGCGCGCATGCTCTTGGACGCGGCCACCCACACCGGCTCCGAGAGGTGTTCCAGCGGCGCGATGAAGTGCCACTCGCCGTCGGTGCCGGGGGTGCGGGCCACCTCGCGCCTGTACTCGCGCTTCTCGCGGTTGCTCATGGCCTCCCAGGTGCCTTCCGCGCAGTAGTGGGCCGGAAAGGCGCTGAAGGTGTCGCGGCAGCGCGTGGGCCGCGCCTCGTACTGGGTGCAGGCGCCGTTCTCGCGGTCCAGCAGCGGGCAGAAGCCCACCTCCTGCCGGTGGCGCTGCACGTACTGGGCGTCGTCCTTCGCGGTCCGCGCGTTCTGCAGGGCGGCGCGGGCGTGCGCCTCCACGGCCACCGCCTGCGCGGCGTCGATGGCGCGGGCGGTGATGATCGCCTCGGCCAGCGACACCCGGATGGGCATGTTGCAGCACTGGAAGCACCCCGCCCCACAGAAGATCTTGCCGCCGCGCGCCCGGTAGCCCGCCTGCCATTTGTCGGCCTGCCGCCCGTAGCGGTCATAGGCCCGCACGACGGGGGCCGTGACCGGATCGGTGGGGGAGGGGGAAGGGCGCGTCATGCGGCGCAGCCTACCGTGCCGCCGCGCGCCGGATGGAGAGGTGGGTGGGATTGACCCCTAGGCTCTGGCCGCTTCCCGCAGGGCGTCCTCGTAAAACAGCCCTGTCTGGTACATGCGAATCTTCCCGGCGGCGTAGAGCGCGTCGAATTCCGCCCGGCCCACGTACCGCGCCTCGGCAATTTCCTCGGCAAAGGTGGGCCGCAGCGTCTGCCCCGGCAGAGGTTCGGCCAGCCAGACGTGCCGCAGAACCAGCGCACCGTCCGGAAAGCGGCCCAGGTACGCGCCCACAAAGCGCGTGAGCGTCACCCGCAGGCCGGTTTCCTCGAACGCCTCGCGAACGGCGGTGTCCTGCGGGTTCTCGCCGTCCTCCACGGTGCCGCTGGGAATGTGCCACAGGCCCGCTTTTGCCATCTGGCCCACCGTGCCCCGTTCGCGCACCAGCAGGATGTCGCCCGCCGCGTTCAGAACAACCACGCCAGCGGCTTTCAATTCCACGTCCACGTGCGTCTTCTCGCCGTGCTGCATCACCAGCCCTGTCGCCCACGCAGGCCAGTGATGTGGGCGACGTGGTGCCGCCCATGCCAAGCATACAGCGCCAGCAGCGAGTCCAGCGTGTAGGTGCAGTCCTGCGCGGGGTGCGTCCACGGGCGGCTCCAATCGGTCACACCTTCTAACACCGGCAGCAGGCGGGCGTGCAGCGCGTCCAGCAGCGTCAGGCTCCCTTCTGGGGGCAACTGATGATCCGGCAGGTTGGCCCACAGGTCTTCCTCGTAGGGCTTGATCACCGGGTTTTCCTCGGTCAGCGCCAGCTTGACGCGCACGAAGGCGTTCATGTGGCTCTCGGCGACGTGGTGGACCACCTGACGCACGGTCCAGCCGTCCTCGCGGTAGGGGGTGTCCAGCTGCGCGTTGCTCAGGCCGGCGACGGCGGCGCGCAGCTCGCCGGGCAAGAGGCGCAGATGCGTCAGCGCCGTCTCGCGCTCGCGCGTACTCAGTTCCAGCGGCGTGGGCATCGGCCCCAGGGGGTAGCGGGGATCGGCACTCACGCGCCCTCCCCATCCTTGCGGGTCCAGCGGTTGGCGTCGCGCGTCTCCACCTTGTCCATCATGCGGGCAAAGCCGCGCTCCAGGCTGATTCCCCGCTCGTTGGCCATGCACATCATCACGAACAGCAGGTCCGCCAGTTCCAGCTCCAGATCACCCGCGTCCTCGCCGGGCTTGGGCGTCTTGCCGTTCTCGTGGGCCAGGACGCGGGCCACCTCGCCGGCCTCCTCGGTCAGGCGGGCCATCAGCAGCAGCGGCGGAAAGTATCCTTCCTTGAACTGCGAGATATACGCGTCCACACGGGCGCTGGCGTCGGCGAAAGTGAGAGAAGCGGGCGGGGTCTGAACCATGCCCGCAGGCTAGCGCTTGTCCGGGTCACCTCAAAAAAAGCCCCTCCGCTGGGGGAGGGGGTAAGGCCACGTTGAGGCGCTGCTAGCGGATGTACAGGAACGTTTCCTGCACGTCGCGGTCGCCCACGGCGTAGGGGGTCAGGTAGGCGGTGGTGGTCGAGTTCCAGCGGTTGCCGTCGTAGGTGCCGCTCAGCACGATATTGGTGGTGGGGCGCACGCGGGTAAAGATGGCGCGCACCCGCTGGATGCCGCGCGGCTCGGCCAGGTTGTACATCACGCCGTCCTCGGGACGCGGGAAGAAGGTGGTTCCGGCGTTCACGTAGACGTTCTGGGCCAGCACGCTGGCGTAACCGTTGCTCTGCAGGGCGATCAGGGTCACGTAGCCGGGCACGCGGGCGCTGAACTGAAAACGCACCGCCTCGCCCACCGCGTAGGTGCTGCCCTCGCCCCGGTCCGGGCGCAGGCCGGTGATCAGGTTGCTGCGTTGCGGCTGGATCTGAACATTGGCGCTGGCGTTGGGCCGGACCGTCACGGTGCAGGCGCTGAGCCCCAGGGCCAGCGTGCCGAGCAGGAGGAATGTACGCATACCCGGCAGCATAGGCGCCCAGGCTGACGGGAAGCTGAGAGGCGGCTGCCCGACAGTTCAGGTTCGGGACCGGCCGTCACGTGGCCGCGCATGCTGGACTGCCTGTACGCGGCGTGATCCCGGCTTTCCTGACGGTTGCCGCGCCGGGCCCTGACGTAGCATGCCGTATGACCCGCGCCGCGCGTTCCCTGCTGTTGATGTGGCTGCTGAGCGCCGCCCCCTATTCCGCCGCCCTGGCCCAGGCGACACCGGTCTTTCCCACGGCGGCCCAGACCGATCCGCTGGACGCGAAACCCGGTTCCCCGGTGGCGCCGGGCACGTCGGCGGGCGGCGGCTACAGCACCAACCGCTTCTTCGACGACCTCAAGAACGGACGGGTGGCCTCGGTCCGGCTGGACAGCGCCGGCAATGCCAGCGTGACTTTCCTGGCCAGTCCCAGCGACTCGCCGGCGGTGCGCTCGCTGGTGGTGCCGCCCGACGGCGCGACGCTGGATAAGATTCGCGCGGCGGATGTGCCGCTGCGGGTGGTGACGGGCGGCTCGCCCTTCGGCTGGATCACGCAGGCGCTGCCGCTGGTGCTGACCGCCCTGATCCTGCTGGTGCTGTGGCGCAGCATGCGCGGCGCGGGTGGGGGCGGCGGCAACGCGGCCAGCAACTTCGGGAAGTCGAAGGCGGCGGTGATCGCCGAGGGGCAGATCAAGCTGAACTTCACCGACGTCGCCGGCTGCGACGAGGCCAAGCAGGACCTGCAGGAAGTCGTCGACTTCCTGCGCCAGCCCGAGAAATACCACCAGCTCGGCGCCCGCATCC